>JANWXL010000142.1 GCA_025055265.1 Roseiflexus sp. | reverse complement strand
GACGCAATGTTGACATAATAACTCAGGTACAGGCCAGCGATGCTCGACAGCGCGCCGATCAGCGCCGCAACTGCCATCATCGCGGGCAGGCGGCGGGTCAGCAGGTACGCCGTCGCGCCTGGCGTCACCAGCATAGCCGCCACCAACCCCACCCCGACCGTCTGCAACGACACGACGATCGTCAACGCAATCAGGAGCAGCAGCAGCATCCGCAGCCGTTCGACCGGCAGGCGCTGCGTCGTCGCCAGCACCGGGTCGAAGGCGACTACCAGGAACTGACGGTAGAATGCCAGGAGGGTCAGCAGAACCGCAGCGCCGATCCCCACGATCAGCCAGAGGTCTGCCGGGCTGACCCCCAGCACATTGCCGAACATAATGTGAGTAAGGTCAACGGCGTAGGTGCGCACGCTGCTGATCAGCGCCACACCCAGCGCCAGCGCCGCTGCGAAGACGATGCCGATGGCGGTATCCTCCTTGATCGCTCCCTGACGCGAGAAGAAACTGATCAGCAGCGCCACGACGACGGCAGCGACCAGCGCGCCTGCCGTCAGATTCGTTCCTATCAGATAGGCGATGGCAACGCCTGGCAACACCGCATGCGCCAGCGCATCGCCGAGGAACGCCATCGAGCGCAGCACGACATAACATCCAATGATGGCGCACAGGACGCCAACCAGCGTCGCCGCCAGCATCCCGCGCTGCATAAAGCCATACGCGAGCGGCGCAACGATCCACGACCACAGGGTGTTCATTTGACCACAAGGCTTTCTGGTTCAGGTTGATTGCAGGCGCACTGATCGACCAGCACCGATCCATCGGGCAGCGTCAGCACCTGCCCGCCAAATGCCTCGGTCAGCAGTTCGCGCCGCAGCGCCTGCGCTGGCGGACCGTCCCCGATCAGTCGCCGGTTGATGAGCAGCACGCGCTCGAAGCGCGCCGCCGCAAGACCGAGATCGTGCGTCGAGAGGATGATCGTCACGTGCTGATCCCGGAGCGCGTCGAGCACGCTAAGCGTCGCTTCCTGCGTCGCCGCGTCCACCCCGGTGAACGGCTCGTCGAGGAGGAGAATGTGCGGTTCCTGCGCCAGCGCACGCGCCAGGAACACCCGCTGCTGCTGCCCGCCGGACAACTCGCCAATCGGGCGATGCGCAAGGTGCGCGATCCCCATCAGCTCCATCCCGCGCTCGACAGCGGCGCGATCAGCGCGGCTGGGGCGTTGGAACCAGCCGAGCCGCCCGAAGCGTCCCATCATCACCACATCGGCGACAGTAACCGGAAAGCGCCAGTCCACCTCTTCGCGCTGCGGCACATACGCGACACAGTCCTGATGCGCGCCAGGCGGCAACCCGTGAATGCGGATGGTTCCGCTCTGCGGCTTCACCAGCCCGACCAGCGCCTTAAACAGCGTCGATTTCCCGGCGCCGTTCGGTCCGACCAGCACTACCCGTTCGCCGTATTCCACGCGGAACGAAATAGCATCGAGCACCCGCCGTCGTCCGTAGGCGACGGTCAGGCGCTCGATCTCCAGGTGCGCCGGTTCATATGCGAATTGTTGAGAATGTGTCATTTCTGCGTCAGCGCCTCGACAATTTGCTTAACATTGTACCGCATCATGTCGAGATATGTTGGTGCGGGTCCATCGGCGTCGGACAGCGAGTGCGTATAGAGATCGGACACTACCCTGATGCCGGTCTCACGCGCCAGTTGTTCGGCAAGTTGCGGGTTGGCGCCGGTCTCCAGAAAGATCACCTTCACCCCGGCTTCACGCACCCGGTCGGTCAGCCGCGCCAGTTGCTGCGCCGAGGGCGATGCGCCGGTGCTGACGCCTGGCACAATCGTGCCGATAATGCGGAAGCCGTAGCGGTCGGCGAAATAGCCGAAGCTCTCGTGGTTGGTGACCAGTTTGCGGTTGGCTTCAGGAATCTTTGCGACCTCTGCGGCGATGAAGCGGTCCAGTTCGTTGAGTTGCGCGATATACCGGTCAGCGTTCGTGCGGTACACTTCCGCGCCAGCGGGATCGACGCTGATCAAACCGTCACGAATATTTGCGACATACGTGACAACCTTCGTCGGGTCGAGCCAGAAGTGCGGATCGCCCTCGTCGTGGTGATGGTGACCGCCAGGCATGGTGATCATGAGCGTCGTCTTTGGCTCGCGCAAACCGCTCAATGCCAGGAGATACTCCCCCTTCTCAACATCCATGATCATCGCCTGAGTCAGCCCGGAGCAGGCGAGGGTCAGCGATTCTTCGGACTCAACCGCTTGACCAGAGTTGATGTTCGTCACAGCGAGCGCGCCGCCGCTCGTCGCAACGGCGATCTCGCCGCCTTCGGCGTCCCACTTCAGGAAACCGGCATACGTCCCGTCCGCCTGGCGGGTCAGCGCCACCTGCCAGAACATACCGCCGTGATCATGGGCATGGTCGTGGGTATGGGCATGGTCTTCCTCTTTATGCGCGACGAGTTCCGCCGCGGATGTCCGGTCAGCGCCAGCGGTGATCTCCTCCGCTGCCAGGAACAGGTCCGCCGCCTCGACACACAGCGCATCGGTCAGTTCTTCAGGGCTCATCATTGCAACCTCGCCCTCACGCGCCGTGCGGCTGGTCAATCCTTTGGAGGCTTCGATGACGGTGCGCTCGCCGCCAGCGTTTTCCAGCAGGCTCGCAAGAAACCCTTCAAACCCGGCGCCATTGACGATCAGCACGCTGCTGTCGGCGACTTTACGCACATCAGCGGGCGTTGGCTCGAAAATGTGCGGATCGACGCCAAGGGGGATCAGCGCCTCGACGGTCAACCGGTCGCCTGCGACATTCTGAGCGATGTCCGCCAGGAACGACTGTGTTGCCAGCACCCTGATCGCTGGCGCTGGCGTCGTCGGTGGAGCGGTTGGAGCGGTTGTCGGCGCTGCTGGTGCGGTCGTCGGCGCTGCTGGCGCAGTGGTTGGCGCGGACGCCGCAGGCGATGGCGTGGCGCCGCCAGCAGGCGCGGGCTGCGTCCCGCCGCAGGCGCTCAGGATAAGCGCCGCCATAAGCGCCAGAGCAAGAATCCGATGGGTCATCTGGGGGTTCCTCCTGCAACAGACACGGCATCCGAAGTCGCTGGTCATAATTGATAGTATCTATTATATCAAAATCTTCTGCGTGGGACAAACGATATTTCTGGTTATTGATATGTTGTATTCTCTACAGCATGCGGGTCTGCAGCGCGCCGCCAGGCACGACAGCAGGGGCACGGCGCGCCGTGCCCCTGCACCCGTCTATTGTTGTGCGCCCCCACGTCTTCTGTCAATTCATGACTGCACCCTGCAGCGACCGTGCCACGCCATTGCGACAGCGCGCGTCGGATGCTATAATCACTCGTATACGCGACCCGCACACGACATTGCCATGGCTCAGTCTCCTGCGCCCGCTGCACCTCTGCTGCACGACCGCTACCGGATCGAGGAGCGGCTCGGCGCGACACGTCTCGCTGTCATCTACCGGGCATACGACGAGCGGCTGCTACGTCCGGCGCTGGTGGCGCTGTTCCGCGAGGAGCTGATCTCCCAGGAAGCGCTGCGCCGCCGCTTCATCGCCGAGGCGCAGTCCGGCGCTCGTCGCCTGCACCCGTCGCTGCTGCACGTGTACGACAGCGGTGAAGTCGCCGGTCGTCCATTCACGGTGACGGAATATGTGTCGGGCAGAACGTTGCGCGACCTCGGACCGCTGACAGTCGAAGTGGCGTTGCTCTACTTTCGCCAGATCGTCGGCGCTATTGCGGCATGTCAGGCGGCTGGCGCGCCGCACCCGCCGATCAGCAGCGCGAATGTCATGGCAGTGGACGAAGGGCGCGTCAAACTGGTCGAAAACTGGAGCATGACGCCTGCCGAGGTTGGCGCCGATATCGCCTGGTATCGCGCTCCGGAACGCGCCGCCGGTCGTCCTCCCGGAACTGCGAGCGTCGTGTATTCGCTGGGGTTGTTGTTGATCGAAATGCTGATCGGGCGTCGCAGCGCCACAGGCGACGACCTGCGCGCCACGATCCAGGCGTCGCAGAACAGTGCGCTCCTGTCGCTTTCTGATATGCGCCCTCATATCTATCTGCCGTCGCTGGCGCACGTGATCGCGCGCGCCACAGCGTCCGACCCGTCTCGGCGCTTTCCGGACGCCTCTTCGCTCAATCAGGCGCTCGACGAGGTGCGCCGCGCCATCAGTTCTGCCACCGATCGTCTGGCGCCCCGTGCATCGGAGCCGTCAGAGCAGTCCGTCGCCGTGAATGGACAGGGACGGCGAGCCTCAGCGCCATCAATCGATCGTCCACCGCCGACGCCTCCCGACCCGCAGCCGGTGACTGCGGAGTCGTCATCAGACGCAACAGCGACTGCCGCTCACCAGCGCGTGATACGCACAACGCGCCGGCATTCGCTGGCAGCGCTCATCACCATGGCGGCGCTCTTCATTCTGGTCGGTTCAGGGGCGTATGTCCTCACGAGTCTGGTGATTGAGGGGTTGACGAATATCTCCCTGCCGCGTCCACAGATATCGCTGCCGGAGAATGTTCCTCTGCCCGACTGGTTGACCGGGGTGGCGGACGGTTCGGGCGAAGTGCTGACCGTGACCATTGGTGATGTCGAAGGGTTGAACCTCCGCGATGAACCGGGACTGAACACCCGTGTGATTGGATTGCTGCCCAATGGAACCCGTCTGCGGAAACTCGAAGGACCGCGCATCGTCGATGGCGTTCCCTGGGTGCGGGTGCGCGGCGAAATCAACGGACAGCGGGTTGAAGGGTGGGTCTCGGAACTCTATGTGCGATCTGAAAGGTAGAAATCACGCCTGATATGGAGTTTGAAAAATAATCCGGTATCGCCGGATCTAGCCCGCGAAGGCGGGCTTCGCAACCGTAGCCCGCGACTTTAGACGC
>JANWXL010000116.1 GCA_025055265.1 Roseiflexus sp. | reverse complement strand
TTCATACCCGGACCTGTGCGCGGTTTTGCCCGCCTGTCTCACACAAACGCCGTCATCGCATCGTGCATGTGCTGCTGGAAAGCGCGTTGCAGCACCGTGGCATCGACTGCGCCGTGGCGCAGCAGGATCTCGCCGAGCGGTTCGTGCTTTCCTGACACGCGGAGCCGGATCTGTTCGAGCAACGCGCGTTCGAGCTGATCAGGAGCGATGTGCCCGTTCGCAATCAGATACTCGCTGAGCGTGCGCGGCATCGCACCATTGGCGGCGCGGAGGCGACTTTGCAGCGTCAGCGCACGCGCCAGCGTCTCTGGCGCTGTCTTGCCCTGCAGAACGAGGAGATCACCCAGGAGCATCGGTCGCCCCAGGCGGCGGAGTCGTTCCTGTTCTTCCAGCGCCACTTCGAGGTCGGTGTTGCTGACGGCGCCGAGTGCGCGCAGGATGACGCCGAGCGGTTGTGAGGCGTCCTGATGGCGGAAGATGCGTGGCTTGTAGCGCGCCAGGACGCGCCGCGCCTTCGCTTCCCTCAGTTCCTCAGCCGCCTGTACGTCCTCCGGGTGCAGCACGACATAATGTTCGAGGTAGGCAATGCGCAGGTTCTGATCGTCGGGGTCGATGGCGGATGCACGCTCCAGGCAATCCAGTCGCTGGCATGGTTCGCGCACCAGGTGTGCCAGCGCCACCCATGCATCGGCGCAGCGGTGTCCTTCAGCCAGGTGATCGCGGAGCCGGATCAGATTATGACGATGGCGATGTACAAACGAGCACGGTCGAGGGCAGGCGCGGCGCATAGCGACCTCGCGGTCATTGGCATGTACAGAACGTGATAGAGGCATCATGGCTTTTGTCAGACCCAGGGACATTATGTGATTGTATTTTTTGTTGATTGTATGCTAAAACGGAATCATAACCAACGCAAACGTGCATGAGGCAGATTACGATCAGCTATCGCACGAATGGACGTCGTACTGGGGTCCGGGTATGCAGTGGTCAGGTGAATGGCAAGCGCAGCGGAGCGTGCTGTCTGCGCCATGTGTACAACGAGCCATCGAAGTAGGGGCGGGTCTCAGACCCGCCCTGCCAGGTCTGAGGTCCGCCCTGCCAGGTCTGAGGTCCGCCCTGCCAGGTCTCAGACCCGCCCTTCCGGGTCTGAGCCCCGCCCTTCCGTTGGTCATTGCCAGGATGATAGATCAGGCGGCGGCGAACCTCGCGTCTGTCGTCATTCTCTGACTGCGCTCATCGTACTGCCCGGATTTGACATGAGTTCCGCTTCGTGGAATCATTGCGCTATGACCGACTTTGTCGCCCTCCTGCGCGGCGCGCGCGGTTACAACAACCAGATTGTGCACGTTGAACAGTTGCCGGCGCGCGCCGCGCGCTATGCCGAACCGTCCGCGCCGCTGCCGCCATCGCTTGCCGCTGCGCTTGCCGCACGCGGCATTTCCCGCCTCTACACTCACCAGGCAGCCGCGCTTGATGCCGCGCGCGCCGGTCATCATGTCGGCATCGTGACGGCGACTGCCTCTGGGAAGACGCTCTGCTACCAGTTGCCGACGATTGAAGCGACGCTGTCCGATCATGCCGCGCGTGCGCTGTTTCTCTTTCCTACCAAAGCGCTCGCCGCCGACCAGTTGCGCGCACTGAAGGCGCTGCTGGAAGCGCTCGAAGCCGCAGGCGGTCCGGCGTTAACGGCGGCGACGCTCGACGGCGATACGCCACGCGCTGCACGCGATCAGGCGCGCGCCGGAGCGCATATCATCCTGTCGAACCCCGACCTGCTCCATCGCACGCTGCTGCCGGACCACGCGCACTGGCGGAGGGTCCTGGCGCAGTTGCGCTATGTTGTGCTCGACGAGGCGCATACCTATCGCGGTGTGTTTGGCACGCACGTCGCGCTGATCATGCGGCGGCTGCGGCGGTTGTGCGCCCATTACGGCAGCGCGCCGCAGTTCATCTGCTGCTCGGCGACCAGCGCCAATCCGCAGCAGCATCTGGCGGCGCTCGTCGGCGATGAGGTGCAGGTGATCGAAAACGATGGCGCGCCGCAGGGGGAGCGCACCTTCCTGTTCTGGAATCCGCCGGTGATTGACAATCAGCGCGTTCCGGCATGGATGCGCCTCCTGCTGCCGGAAAACGGTCAACGACGCAGCACAAACGTCGAGACGGCGAACCTCCTGGCGACCCTGGTGCGCGCCGGTGTCAAGACGCTCGCCTTTACGCGCACCCGGCGCGGTGCAGAACTGGTGCTGCGCTATGCGCGTGAGGCGCTGGAAAACAACGCTCCTGGAGAGAACAGCCATAATCCGTCAACGCCGCTCGCCGAACAGATCGCCGCCTACCGCGCTGGCTATACTGTCGAGGATCGCCGTCGTCTGGAACAGGCGTTTGCCCGCGGTGACCTGCGCGGGCTGGTGTCAACCAATGCGCTTGAGTTGGGGGTTGACATCGGCGGCGTCGATGCAGTCGTGATCGGCGGTTTTCCAGGAACGATTGCCAGCGCCTGGCAACAGGCAGGACGCGCCGGACGCTCACAGGGGAAGAGTCTGGCGGCGCTTGTGGCGCAAGACGATCCGCTCGACCAGTTTTATATGCGGCATCCGGCGGAATTCTTCAGCCGACCGCACGAATACGCACGGGTCGCGCTGGACAACCCCTACATCCTGAGCGATCAGTTGCGTTGCGCCGCCGCCGAACTGCCGCTGCACGACGCCGATGAGGTCTGGTTTGGCGCCGCCTTCGCAAAACTGCGCGACTGGCTGCTACGGCGCGGCGAATTGACGACGTTGCCGGATGGTCGCGCTGCGTATGCTGGCGCTGCCCGTCCTGCTGCGCGTGTGAACATCCGCAGCGCCGATGGCGATCCGATTGAACTGATAGACAGCGACTCGGGGCATCGGATCGAGCAGATCGCTGCTACTCGCGCACCGTTCGAGGTCTT
>JANWXL010000052.1 GCA_025055265.1 Roseiflexus sp. | reverse complement strand
TCAGGCAAGCCCCTGCGGGGCTGCGATGGGCGCAAGCGCCATCGGCTGCGCAGGGAGCAGGCGCGACTTCGTTCGCCATCGCGCTGTTTCTTTGGCGTCTGGAGCGGCGCCCGGCGCGCGGACCAGCCCCGGAGGGGCTTGCACGATCGCAGCCAGGGCTTCAGCCCGCAGCGAGACGGCGGGTTCTGACAAATCATGCCCGCACCCCCAGCATCGTGCGCGCGCCAATGCGCGTGACCGTCACCGCCGCGGGATACGCCCCATCGCTGCGCGCCTCCAGAGACTTCGGGCGAAGCCAGCATTGGGGTCCAGGCATGCATTGTCAGACGGCTTTCTGGCGCGGCGGGCTACAGCCCTTGCTCAGGTCAGGCAAGCCCCTGCGGGGCTGCGATGGGCGCAAGCGCCATCGGCTGCGCAGGGAGCAGGCGCGACTTCGTTCGCCATCGCGCTGTTTCTTTGGCGTCTGGAGCGGCGCCCGGCGCGCGGACCAGCCCCGGAGGGGCTTTCACGATCTCAGCCAGGGCTTCAGCCCGCAGCGAGACGGCGGTTTCTGACAAATCGTGCTTGCACCCGCGCCAGAATTGGCGCTTGACAGACGTTGTGATTTTCGGTATATTTCTAACGTCAATCCTTCAAAACTGCCGTTCAGGCGCAAAGGAGGTGATGCCCATGAGTAATAAGCGTAAGGGCATCACCGCTGAGGTGACGCAGTAAGCTCATCCACGGTGATGCCCACAGCCAACAAAAAGCCCTCGCTGACGCGAGGGTTTTTTGATTCCAGCAGGGAAGCGAGGCTATTCCTCTTCTTCCTCTTCCTTCGGCTCGCGGCGCTCGCGCACCAGTTCCGGTTCGGCAGTCGTCTCTTCGGCTGGCGCCTCTTCCTCCTCTACAATGCGCGTATGCGCAAGACTGACGACCAGTTCATCGCCCGAGGTGACCAGCGTCACGCCTGGCGGCAACGTCAGATCGCGAACGTGGATGCTCTTGTCGAACGCATCGAGACCGCTGACATCAACGGTAATATGCGCCGGAATATCGGAGGGGAGCGCCCGGATCTCGACTGCGCTCAACACCTGGTTCAGCACCGCTTCGCCGCTTTCGACAAGAGGGGACTCGCCCTCGATGTGCAGCGGCACGGCGACTTCCACTTCCTGGCTCAGATCGACCGCCCGAAAATCCGCATGGATAATGTCGCGTGTGACCGGATGGCGCTGCAGTGCGTGAATAAACGCCGCCAGCGGCTGGCGACCAGCAATGTGCAGTTCAACCAGCGACGTGCGCCCGGCCTGGCGGTAGACCTGGTTGAAACTGCGCGCGTCCACCTGGACGGCGATCGGCTCGACGCCCTTGCCATAGACTGTTGCGGGGAGGATGCCGCTGCGCCGCAGCCGTTTGACCTTCTTGCCCAGAATTGAGCGGGGCTCAAGCGACAACGTGTACTTTTCCGACATGGTCAGATCACTACTCCTTATGCTGCAAGTACCTTCGCTGTAAGCTAAGGGCATTGCCCGGCAGCTCCAGAGCAGGCATTGTACTATACCGCACGACGAGATGCAAACCGCAGCGAAAAAGTGCCTGTTCACGGTTGAGGCAAGCAATGCCGCCGTCGCCTAAAACGGGGGTTCAGGGGCTGCCCCCGAAAAGAAAAAAGCGGCGGCGGAACGTTCTCAGCAAGCGCCAACGCACGGCGCCCTGCCGCCCCAGGGCGCCGCGCATAACGCCCCCGCGCTTCCAGGAAGAGCGTGAACAGTTACACGAAAAAGTAGAAAATATGGGCTTGACAAGAACAAGCGTGTTATGCCATAATGCAACTACTACAAAAGTTCTATCGAACAGGCTTGCGGTTCTAAGGAACGGCGCCAGAGAAAGGGCAGCACGCATGAGATCGTCAGCTCAACTCTCGTCGCGGCAACGCGATATCCTTGCATTCATTGAGGAATTTACCCAGGAGCACGGATATCCGCCATCTATCCGCGAGATTCAGGATGGCCTGCGCATTTCCTCGACGTCGGTCGTCGCCTACAATCTTCGCGCTCTGGAGAGCAAAGGGTTGATCGACCGCGACGGCAGAGTATCACGCGGCATCAAACTCAAGAACATGCTGCCGGTCGCGCTCAGTCAGGCGCGGGGCGGGAGAGTGCCGCTCCTCGGCGTCATCACTGCCGGTCAGCCGCTGCCCAACCCGGAAGATACCAGCACCGCCGCAGTCGAGATGATCGACGTGCCGCCCGATGTAGCGCCGCCTGAGAAGTTGCAGAATGTCTACGCGCTGAAGGTGCGCGGTCATTCGATGATCGACGCGCTCATCGATGATGGCGACATCGTACTGATGCGCTACCAGGAGACGGCGGAGAATGGTCAGATGGTCGCAGTACGCATCGAAGACGACAACGCGGTGACGCTCAAGCGTTTCTACCGCGAAGGCGATAAGGTGCGCCTGCAGCCCGCCAATGTGACCATGGACCCGATCTATGTCGATGCGGCGAAAGTTCACATTCAGGGTCGTGTCGTCGGCGTGATGCGGTCAATGTGGTAGCAGGTCGGAGGGGCAGGAGTGGTAGGGGCAGGGGTAGGGGCAGGGGTAGGGGCAGGGGTAGGGGCAGGGGTAGGGGCAGGGGTAGGGGGGGGGGGGTGACCAGGGCCCAACCCCGCCCCCCACAACCCCCCCCCCCCCCCCCCAGACAAAAAAAAACCCCCCCAAACCCGCCGGGGAAAACGCAGGAAAGTAGGGTGGGGAAA
>JANWXL010000025.1 GCA_025055265.1 Roseiflexus sp. | reverse complement strand
CTCGCATTTCCGCTGAGGGAGAGGCGCTATCCGGCGGAACGATCTCACTGCACGGCGGGGCGCAATTTGTTGCGAGCGTACAGCGCCTCCTGCTTGCTGCTGCGTGCAGCGCTGTGCAACCGCGCCCTGTGTACGGCGATCGCGTGCCGGAAGCTGCGCTGCACTACGCGCAACAGGCGCGCATTGGCATTGGACACAGCAGTTTTACTGTCGCCGTGTATACGCCGATTGCATCGGATGTGCAGCCGCAGGTCCGTTCCGGGTCACGGAAGACGCCATTCGCCCGCCGGGTCACGCTCCTGCTCATTCAGGCGCTCCACACCCTGCGCGATGCAGCCAACCGCGCGGTACACAGCGGGACGATTGAGCCGCTGCTCGAAGTGGCGCCCGGCGGCCTCAGCGCCGAACTGTGCGATGCGCTCGTTGGGCTGTACGAGGGCAGTCAGGCGGATCGGATCCGTTTCGATGTCGCCTGGTCGCCGCTGCGCCCGGCGCCAGTCGATACTGTCTCGGCAGTCGAGATCCCTGCTGGTGTGGTTCCATTCTTGCGAGATACAGGTCGCACGCTCCGCGAGACGACGCCGCGTGAGGATGTCGTCGTGCAGGGGTTTGTTGTTCGTCTGGAACCTATCGACGATCTTCGCGGACGGGTAACGATTGGCGGGCTGATCGACGGCGCATTCCACTCCGTGGAATGCGATCTTGCAGGGGAAGACTATCGGCGAGCGCTCGATGCATACGAGCGACGCCAGATCATCCGCTGCACCGGCGACCTGGATCGCGCAGGGGAGCGTTCCATCCTGCGCAATCCCCGCGACGTGACGATCCTCAATAGCGCCTTCTCATAGGGGATCAACCGGACGTTGAACACATAAGACGCTGGCGCCGCTCCAGACGCCAGCATGACAGACAGCATTGCGAGCCGTGGCGAAGCGATCTCCTGGCGCAGCCGGCCGCTGCAGGTTGCGCCCTGCGCCCGGCGGTTGATGGTTTTTGAATGATTATTCCGCTATCCGCCTACCCGCCTGGCGGTTGATGGTTTTTGAATAAATTCCGCTATCCGCCTACCCGCTTGGCGGTTGATGAAGAAATAAATCCGTTAGACACGTATTACTGGGTCGCGTGTTCTCTGAGCTGCGGGCTAAAGCCCTCGCTCAGGACATAGAAGCCCCAAAGGGGCTTTCACGATCTCAGCCAGGGCTTCAGCCCGCAGCACCCGGGAATATTATTTTGAGCCGCAGGCTACGGTTGCGAAGCCCGCCTGCGCGGGCTTAACCGGGCGATACCGGATTATGTTCTCAAACTCCACCAGAGCCTATCCGAAAACTCTTGTCGAGAAATGCCGGGTGCATTTTGCGCTCTCGCCCGGCTACGAAAACAATCCGTCCACTGCTGCAACCAGTTGGCGCAGGTTGCTCACGTGGTGGACCGCATCGCACATTGGCGCGTAGATGTGCATGTGATTGTCCTCGCGTCCCCAGCGGTAGGGCGGCTCGGGGTTGAACCAGACGACCCGATGCGCACGGCGCTTGATAGTCTCGAAGGCGCGCGGATTCGGCGGCGACATATGATCATCGCCGTCGCCGAGGAAGATCACTGTGGTACGGCGGTCCACCGCATCGAGATGATCGCGTGTGAATGTCTCCAGACATGATCCCAGGCTTGTCTGCCAGGGACCTCCCTGGACTCGCTCTGGCACGACGCGGATCGCTTCTTCGGGGCGCAGTTGCTGGAAATCGGCCTGAACATCAGCGATGGTGCGGTAGTAGACGAAGGGGCGAGTGCGGCTAATCTGGTCCTGCAGCGCATAGACGAGCATCAGCATAAAACCGGTGACAGCGCGCATTGAACCGGACACGTCGCAGATGACGGTAATACGCGGCTTCAGGTGCTTGCGGCGATGGCGAATGTCGAGCGGCACGCCGCTATAGCGCAGGTTGGCGCGGATGGTGCTCTTCGCGTCGAGCGCCCCTTTGTTGGCGCGTTTCTGTCGCAGCGCGACGCGCGTGCGCAACTGCGCCGCCAGACGATTGATCACAGCGCGCATATCATCATCGTCCTGGTACTTCAGTTCCTCAAACGGACGATCCTGCAAGTCCTCAACCGGACGACGGCGGCGCTCCTCCGCTTCGCGCTGTTGCAATCCATTCCCCACTTCCCTGCCAATCTGCTGCGCCAGCGCCTCGCGATTCTCACGCGCTTCCTGTTCGAGTTGCCGGAGCGCCGCTTCGCTAACCCCTGCCTCGCGCAGTTTCTGGAGCAGTTCCTGAAGCAACTGTTCCAGGCGGTCGAACTGCAATTCGCGCATGGCGCGGCGCGTGGCCCACGGCTGGAAGCCAGTCGTCATCTGTGTGGCAGTCGTGTGCTCATCGATGAACTGACGCATCTGGCTGCCGCTCATGCCCTGTCCGGTCATCATCATCTCGAACAGGCGCCTGAGTTGCTCCGGCGAAAGCGACGCGAGCATCTGTTGCAGCATCTGCGCCAGTTTTTCGCGCTCTTCGGGAGACATGCCGCCGCCGGGCTGCTGGAGCGGAGGCGGCGTGTCGAGACCGAAGAAACGCGGGAAGAGTTCATCGAACGTTGGCAGGTCGCGCGGTTCTTTCACCAGCGATGCGCGCAACGCCGAACGGAAGAATTGTTTATCGGCGACCCCGGCAATTTCGACGCAGCGCATCGCATCGATGCTTTCGGCGACCGAAATGCGCACCCCTTTCGCGCGGAGCGCGTGGATAAAATCGACGATCCGCTGATCCATCCCTTGCTCCTCCCCTAGTTGCCGCGGAAGCGCCCGCTCTCATCATCGCGCCGCAGACGGCCGAATTCGTCGCGGCGGGTTCCCTCATCGCGCACCATGGCGCGGCGCGCGCGCTGCAGGTCGCCCTCGAATTTGAGCAGCACATTCAACGTATTCTCGATTGTTGCGCGGTCGAGATGGCGAATATTGAGTTCGAGCAGCGCGCGCGCCCAGTCGATCGTCTCGGAGACGCTCGGATGCTTCTTCAGGTCCATGCCGCGCAGTCGCTGCACCAGTTCCACTGCCTGCTGCGCCAGTTTGGGGGGAAGACCGGGAACTTTCAGGTTGACGATCTGAAGTTCCTGTTCGGCGGTCGGATAATCAATGTGCAGATAGAGGCAGCGGCGTTTCAGCGCCTCGGAGAGTTCACGGGTGTTGTTGCTGGTCAACAGCACCATCGGTTGGTGGCGGGCGCGGATGGTGCCGAGTTCAGGCACGCTGACCTGGAAATCGCTCAACACCTCGAGCAGAAACGCCTCGAACTCAGCGTCGGCGCGGTCAATCTCGTCGATTAGCAGCGTCACCGGTCGCTCGCTAGTGATCGCTTTGAGCAACGGTCGCGGCAGCATGAAGCGGCTGGAGAAGAACACGTCCTCCTCGGCAGCCAGCCGGTCTGCCGCTTCAGCAAGCGACGTGACGCCTGCCAGCAGGTCATTGAGTTTATCGCGCAGCAACTGCGTATAGAGCAGTTGTTTGGCATATTCCCACTCATAGAGCGCCTTGGTCTCATCAAGACCTTCGTAGCACTGAAGGCGGATCAACTCCCGCCCGGTCGCCGCTGCCCACACTTTCGCCAGTTCGGTTTTGCCCACGCCAGCCGGACCTTCAGCGAGGATCGGCTTGCCGAGTTTTTCCGCCAGGAACACCGTGGTGGCGATTTCATCGGAAGGAATGTACCGCTGCGCGCTGAGCGCCGTTTTGACGTCGCCAATCGTGTTGAACACTGCCAATAGCCTTTCTACTCGGGTTGTATGCCGTAGACGGTGTGTTCCATACGAACTTTGCCGTCTGAGATATCGATCAGAACGCCGTGAAAACGGCGCTGATCACGTCCCGGATTGACGCACCAGGTTGTGCCGATCCGGGTGGTGTATGCGCCGCTCAACGCAGGCGCTTCATGGATGTGTCCGTGGAGCGTGAGCGGCGGTTGATGCTGTTCGATGAATGCGCGCAGCACCCGACTGCCGACATGCCGCTGGTTCGACATCAGGTCAAGCGGCGTATCGGCAGGCGGCGTGTGGCAGACATATACTGTGCGGCGCGGGTCGCTGCGCCCGGCAAGCGCCGCCAGGTCCTCCGCAATCGACGGCAGCGCCTCGAATTCGTGGCGTTGCAACGGTCGGATCACGCCGCTGCGGCTGGTCAGCGCGTGATCGAAACTGAACGGCGGCGTTCGTCCCTCGTCGCATCGCTCGAAATCCTTGATGCTGAACGGTGTCGGCGGCACGCAGGCATACCCGGCGATCCACAAATCATCGCTCAGTTGATAGATGTGTTCATGGAGGGGATGCGCCAGCCCTTCCGCCGCAAGGTCCTCAACCGCAGCATACGCCGCCATCCAATCGTCGTTACCCGGTAACAGATAGACCGCTATCGTTGGGTGGTGCGACCGGAACGTGCGCAGGAGCGGCGCCAGATCGCGCTCGACGAAGGTTCGCTGCATTGTGAGCGCATCGTCGCGCCGTATCGCGTGGGGCAGCAGATCGCCCCCAACAACGATAGCGTGCGCTCCGTGGCGCGCCGCGAACTCGCATAACGCGCGATAGTCGGCAATGTTGCCATGAAGATCGGCGGTATAGGCAATGCGCATGCTTCACTACTGAACGAACCGTCGGATACCAACCCTGAACGCACAGCGGACAGAGAAGAGCGGGGATCTCTTGAGCATTATAGCATGGACGACCGGGAAATGGGGGGTAAGACTCAAGAGTCACCGTTAGTGTACGAGCGCGAATGATCAGGCGGATGTCGAACGCAGCAGGGAACGAGGATCACAGCTGGCAGGCACGGAGCGGAAGGACGGTCTCAGATCCGCCCTTACATCGTCCGACTCAAAGATGTCGGTCAGGCAGCAACGTGCACTGGCGCCTCCCGTGACCGTCTCGCCGCCGACAACCACTCACACGTGACCGTCACCTTCGCCCTCTACTTGTCACTCGTCACTCATCACTCATCACCAGCATGTGGTATCATCAGGAGGGTTCGTTACTCTTACCGCGTATCATTATCTCATGACCTCGCCCGCACGCCGTCGTTTTCGCGCTATCGCCCGGCTGCCCGATGACCAGATCAATCTGGCGGAGGCGGCGCTTTGCATTGCCTGGGAGGACCAGGGCAACGGCGATCCGCTGGCTTCGCTCCGGGCAATTGATGCACTGGCGGCAGCAGCGGGGGAGCGCGTGGCGGGCAGGCGAGGATCGTGCGCCATTGTTGCGACATTGAACGCTTATCTCTTTGAGGAACTCGGGTTTCGCGGCAACCACTGGAATTACAGCGATCCGGCAAACAGCTTCCTTGATCAGGTCATTGTGCGACGCGTCGGTTTGCCCATTCTGCTTTCGGTGCTGTACCTGGAGATTGGCTGGCGGTTGCGGCTGCCGGTTGTCGGGCTGGCGTTGCCAGGGCATTTTCTGGTGCGCTACATCGATTCGCAGGAGGGGGATCTGTATATCGATCCCTTCAACCGCGGCAGGTTGTGGTCATATGCGGAGTGTGAGCGACAGATCGCCTCGTTTGCCGGGACAGTCAATCCTGCACTGATCCGCCAGATCATGGCGCCGCCATCGCCGCGGTCGATCCTCATCCGCATCCTGCGCAACCTGAAGAGCGCCTATATTCAACGCGAACAGTTCGAGCGCGCGCTGGCGGCGGTCGAACGGATATTGATCCTGGCATTCGATGCTGGCGAATTACGCGATCGCGGGTTGTTGCGCGCCCGCATCGGGCAATGGTCGGGCGCGCTGGCAGATCTTGAACGCTACGCGCACCTGGCGCCTCAGGCGAGCGATCTGGAGGCGATCCGGCATCAGGTGCGAGCGCTGGCGGACGCGCTGGCACAGCACAACTGACTCACGCCATTCCTCCGGTCCCTGTGCCATACTGCACGTACACAGCGCTCGTTTCGCTGAAGAAGTCGATCAGAGCGTCGTGGTTGACAGGCATGTGCGCCTCGTCGCTGGTGGTCGGCGTATTAATGTGGATTGACCGCGCGTTCATGTCGTCGACGAAGTGCAGCATGCGCGCGCCGTCGCGGGTGTAGATGCCAGCGGCGAGAACCGCACGCGGTCGGTTGGCAAGCGCGAGCGCCTCGGCAAAACTCTCGACGCGCGTCACTGCCAGCACTGGTCCTGGCGCGGGTTCATGCGCCAGGCGCATCTCCGGGCGCACCCGGTCCACGATGGTCGGGCGCAGGAAGTAGCCGTGCGCCAGCGCCTCATCCTGCGCGCGTGCACCGCCGCAGAGCACTTCGGCGCCTTCCGCCTGCGCCTGGCGCACCAGATCGAGCGACTGCTGGATCTGCGCCTCGTCGGTGCACGGTCCCATCCCGACTCGTTCATCAAGACCGCTGCCCAGGCGGATTCTACAGACGCGCTCAACCAATTCTTCGAGAAACGCATCCGCGACCGGATGAACGAGAATCACCCGTTTGGTCGCAGTGTACGACTGCCCGGCATTCCCGAAGGCGCCAGCAATCACGCCTGCCAGCGCCAGATCCAGGTCGGCGTCTTCGAGCACAATGACCGGGTTGACATCCATCTCCTCGCTCTTGAAGCGGATCGTGCGCGCCTCCGCCTGACGGCGCGCACCGGTGATATCGGCGTGCGACCCGCCGATCCAGACCGCGCGCACTGCGGGATGGTCGATCAGGGAGGCGCCCGTTTCATCGGCGGCGCCGTGGACCAGGTTGACGACGCCGGACGGCGCACCAGCATCGGCGAAGCAGCGCACCAGCCACTCTGCAGTTTCCGGCGTCGCCAGGGCAGGTTTCAGCACGACGGCATTGCCGCACACCAGCGCCTGCGCCAGGCGCTCGAACGGCAGCGCCAGCGGCGACCATTCCGGCGTCAGCAGGGCCACAACGCCAAGCGGACGGCGGCGCGTGTAACCGAAGCGTGCAGGGTTGCGCAGCGGAACAGTGACGCCTTCAGTTGCAGCCGCAGCGCCGCCGCAGAACTCCGCGTATGCAACGGCGCGCTGCACCTCGGCGCGCGCTTCAGCGAGGGTTTTGCCCTGCTCGCGCACCATCACGCGCGCAACGTCCTCCGCCCGTTCCGCCAGCAGACGAGCTGCGCGCAGCACCAGCGCCCCGCGTTCGGGCGCAGGCGTCTGGCGCCAGGAGCGAAAGGCGTGCGCTGCTACTTCGGCGGCGGCAATCGCCTCATCGCTGAT
>JANWXL010000018.1 GCA_025055265.1 Roseiflexus sp. | reverse complement strand
AGTTTCTGCTGCTATGCCCGGAAAGGCGGCTTCATCGGTTTCAAACAGACCAATGTGCGCGTGTGTGCGTCCACCCAGCGATACGCCAGCCAGCGCCGTCGCCGTCACGCCGCTCATCAGATTGGCGCCAGCGCGATTGTGAAGCGGCGCTCGTCCGTCGTCCGCCAGTATCGCCGCAATCATGCGGGTGGTGGTGGTTTTGCCATTGGTGCCGGAAACCAGCGCCACCCCCTGCGACAGTGACGCTGCCAGTTTCCGCAGCGCCTGCGGATCGATGCGTTGCGCGACGACGCCGGGAAGCGTCGTGCCGCCGCCGCGCCGCAACACCCGGCTGGCGATGCCTGCCGATTTGCCAGCAGCGACCGCCAGTAACAGTCGGAGATCAACCATGGATGCGCAAACGGTCTACTTTCCGGTCAATCCGTGGCGCGCCGCCACGACTTCGGCAATGATGCTGACCGCAATCTCCTCCGGGGAGTCTGACCCGATCTTCAGACCGATGGGTGCGTGCAGGCGCGCCAGTTGATCTTCCGGCACCCCATCGGCGCGCAGGCGCTCAAGGCGTCTGGCGTGCGTCCGGGGGCTGCCCAGCGCTCCGACATAGCGCGCAGGCGAGGGAAGCGCAACCTTGAGCGCCGGATCGTCCAGCTTCGGATCGTGGGTCAGCAGCACCACGAAACTGTTGCTCGTCAGGCGTCCGGGCAGCACTTCATCGGGCCAGGCATGGATCAGTTCGTCGGCATGTGCGAACCGCTCAGGAGTGGCGAATGCGCCGCGCGCGTCGATCACCACAGTGCGGAAGCCGAGCGTTTTGGCAAATGTCACCAGCGGAATGGCGATATGCACCGCTCCGACAATAAACATCGTCGGCGGCGGCGGGTAGGTTTCAATAAAGACCTGCACTTCGCCATCGGCGGCAGTGTAGGTGCGGATGCCGCTCTCAGCACGCAGCAGCATCGCCAGCGCGTCGCGCTCAACCGCTTCGTTGAGCGCGGGATCGCCCAGCGTGCCGAGCAACGCTTCACCAGGGCGCGCCAGCAGCTTGGCGCCGATCTCTCCCGCCCCATCGACAATCGTCGCTACGGCGACAGGCTGCTCGGCAGCGAGGCATGCCTTAAGGGTGTTATACAACGTGGTCATCATGGTTTCCATTCACTCAATTGCGCATGCGTTGGCTGAACTTTTCGCCGAGGTGTTATACAACGTGGTCATCATGGTTTCCATTCACATACACGGTTTCTCATAGGGCGATCAACCAGATGTTGCACAATATCGCGTGTGTTGACCGTCTTACGGTTGGCGCGGGCTGAGCCTGTCGCAGCCCACGCCAACCGCTCCACAGGCTGAATGCGTCCAGGTTCAGGTTGATCACCCTATCAGAAAGGCTGACGCACGCAGAGGTGCGCAGATGCGAAGGCGGATCGCCATTGCGTGTCTTTGCACCTTTGCGTCTTCGCGTCAACCCTGTCTGAAAGTAATGTAGCGCAAGGCGGCTGTGCGTGGATGTCACCAGTCAAGAGGCTCGACGAACACATCGATGATGCCGCCGCACGCCAGCCCGACATCCCAGGCTTCATCGTCGGTGACGCCGAAGTGCAGCAACTGCGCCTTGCCGGTGCGAATCGCCTCCTGGCAGGCATCGAAGACCGCTCCCTCGATGCATCCGCCGCTGACCGAACCGGCCATAGCGCCGCTTGACGAAACCGCCATTTTTGCGCCAACTCCACGTGGCGCGGAACCGAGCGTCTTCACCACAGTGGCAATCGCCACACGCTCGCCGCGCGCACGCCATTGCTCGATTGCAGGAAGAACGTCTTTCATGGACATGCCTCATAGAAATGGATTAGCGCAGAGTTTCGCTCAATGTTGTCGGTTCCAGACCAACAGCGCGCAGGCGATCAATGATGCCCGGCAACATGCCCGCCGTCGCCGGACGTCCGTGCATCAGCAGAATACCCCCCGCCGCCCACGCCGGATCGGCTGCTGCACGGTCGAGCCATGCCGGAATTGCTCGATCGTCGGCGCTCCAATGGTACGGGATAAATCCTTCCGCTGCAACTGCGGCAACCGCCTGCGCGGTATAGTCGCCATACGGGAAACGAAAATGCGGTCGCGTGCTCCGACCGGTGACCTCCTGAACGATCCGGTCAGTCTCGCGCAGTTCGTGCGCTATGCCGTCGAGACCGATCTGTGAGAAGTAGGGATGCGTGAGTGAATGATTGGCGATCTCGTGCCCCTCGGCGACAATCGCGCGCGCCGCGTCGGGGAAGCGTTTGACCCAGTTTCCCGTGACGAAGAACGTTCCTCTGACGTTACGCTGTCGCAGCGCTTCAAGAATGGCATAGAGCGTCGTATCGTCAATTTCGATGTCGAACGTCAGCGCCACCCTGCCGGATGCCGGGTTGCCGCGGTGCACCGGTTCGGTCAGCCCGAATGCCGGTTCTCCATTGCGGAAC
>JANWXL010000009.1 GCA_025055265.1 Roseiflexus sp. | reverse complement strand
AATGGCGATGGTCGAGAGGGTGATATTCTGGCTGCGCGCCTCTTCGATCAGCGCCTGGTATGCCACCCGGTCGTCGGTAAACGAGCGACCGTCGGTAAGCAGCACGGCATGACGCACCCGCCCCGGCTGGCGCGCCAGTTCCGGCAGCCCTACCTGCAGCGCGTTGTAGATGTCGGTGCCGCCGCCGAGCGGCAGGGTGCTGATGCGGCGTTGCACGTCCGCCAGACTTAACCCGACGCCGACAGGCTGAAAATCAACCACCCAGCGCGTCGATACGTCGAACGCCAGCACCCCGATCCGATCCTCTGCACGCAACGACTCGGTCGCCATAATCGCGGCTTCTTTCGCCATGGTGAATTTGGAGAGACCGGTTTCGGGTCCCATACTGGCGGACTGGTCGATAATCAGGAGCAGCGTCGTGTCGGAACGCTCCGGGCGCGGCGGCGGAACCATGGTCACCGGCAGGGTCTCTTCGAGCGGCGTGTCCTTGTAGGCGCCAAGCGTGAAGCTGGATCGTCCGCCGATGGCGAGCAGTCCGCGCCCTTCGCTGCGCACAAACTCGCGCAGCGTCGCCATCTGGTCGAAGCTCAGCGCGCTGGCTGGCACGTCGATCAGCACAATCCCTTCGTATAATCCAAGCGCCGAGATCTGGGCAGGCAACGAGGCGGCGTCCGCCACATCAGCCATGATACCTGCCTCACGCAGCGCGCTGCGCAACGGCGCACTGCCGGCATTGTCAGGTCCCTCGACGAGCAGAATGCGCGGCATAGGCGCAACCAGCACTGTTGCGCCGGCGACATTATTGCGCGCCAGGGTGTCCGGTTGACCGGTCAGCGTCGCCTGCATCCGCAGAATGCCTGGCCGTCCGGCGCGAGCGGTGTAGGGGAAAACATTCTCGCCCGGCGCCAGGCGCACCTGCTGCGCCATCACCCGCTCGTTGCCGACGGTCAGTTCGAGCCGGGCATCAGCAGCCACAGTGCTGAGCATCACAATGCGTGCGGTGAACTCTTCACCTTCGCGCAGCGTGGCGGGCGTTTCGACAGTTGCCACCCAGAACTCCGGTCGTGCTGGCGTCTGGTAATGCTCGGTATCGACCGGAATGCCCGCAATGGCGAGCGCCCGCGCTTCGGCAAGCGCATCGCCCCTGGTCTGAAGTCCGTCCGAGAGGAGCACCACGCGCCCGCCGCTGGCGCCGATCAGTCCGCGTGCAGCGCGCAACGCCGCGGCAATATCGGTCTGATCGCCGGGCGGGGCGCTCTGCTCCGCGGCTGCCGTCGCGCCAAACGTGATGATCTGCACCGGATTGCTGCTGCCTGCGGCAAGCGCCGCAGCGCGCGCGCGTAACGCCGCTTTGCCCTCATCGGTCAGGCTGTCCGATTGATCGACCAGCACAACGACGAGCGGTGCGCTGGCGCTTTCGATACGCCCCTGCAACACGACCGGATCGGTGAGCGCGCCGACAATGAGCATCACAATCACCACGCGCAGCACGAGCGCCGCGGCGGGCAGGCGACCGCGGCGCCACAGCCAGCCGCCGATGATCAGCGGAATGAGCGTCAGCAGCAGGAGAAACTGCGGGTTGCGAAGGATCATGCACTATCCCCTCTAGCGTCGGCGCAGCACATACGCCCATTCCAGCGCCAGCACCAGGAGCGCAGCCAGCGCCAGCCAGGGCCATAGATCGAGCATATGGCGTCCAGTCGCACTGCCTGGATCACTTCCCGGCGCACGCATTGGCGGCGCGTTCTGCGGGCGCAGGTTCGACTCGATTGCCGCGCCTGCATTGACCCCGACGACGCCAGCCAGCACGGTTGCAGCGCCGCGTTGTTCTTCCACTTGGTACAATCCTGGCTCGGTCAGCGTATCGAGCGTGACGACCGATGCCGCTGGCGCAGTGATTTGTTGATTGCCGGGACCGCGCAGTTGCAAAGCAGTGGTGCGCGGATCGGGGCGGATGACCAGCGGCTCGCCAGCGCGCACCGCCTGCGGCAACGGCGGCGGCGCCAGGTCGCGCACCGTGCGCGCGACCAGGATTGGAAACGCCAGGCGCGTCGTCAGGTTGCTATCAGCAAGATTGAACGTCCAGACGGCGATTTCGTGGTTGTCGATCCGTCCGCGGAGGATCAATGGCACATTTTCAGACGACAACTGCACCTCAGCCCAGGGCGGCGTCTCGACGATACGGACAGCGCCAAATATGACGCCGCCGAACCCAATCCCTTCCAGTGTGTCACCCCGTTGTTGCAGCGGCGTACCCGGTTCAGGTTCACGTGTTTCCAGCGCTACATTCAGCAGCGACGATCCCGGCGGCGGAGCGATTGCCAGGATTGCCCCCTGGGGCCAGGCGTCCGGGAGAAAACGGTCGAAGATCGTCAGATCGGCGGCAGCGCGTTCAGGCGCCGTCGCATAGGCGGTTGGGGTCGTGACCGTGACTGTCACGCCGGGAATGACTTCAAGCGCGCGACGAAGGGCTGCGGGTTCGTCCGACACCAGCAGCGCCAGGATTGGGCGCCCCTGTGACACGCTGAGGTAGGCGGCGTCGTCCTGCGGCAGCGCGTCGCGTCCGTCAATCGCTGCACGCAATGGCTCGACGACGCCGGTCAGCGTCCAGCTAATCTCAGTTTCGCCGTTTGGTGCAATAGTGACCCGTTCTTCCGCCACGACCTGATTGCCGGAGAACACGCGAAGCGTGCCATTGAAGGGGGCGGCGTCGTAGTTGGCGACCCGCGCGTACACCTGGAGACGACCGCCCCAGGGACGGCTGGCAAAGGCAATGATGGCGCGGTTTGGTACATTTGAGCCAATGGTCGTCCATTCAACGGGAACAATCACATCACGTGCAGGTTGCGGCGGCAGTGCGCTATCGGTCAGAACGATAATCCGTCGGCTGAACTGCGGGTCGAGCGCGGCTTCTGCCAGCGTCAGCGCCTCGTTGATCGCCATACCGACGCCGCCGGGCTGCAGGCGGTCGAGAGCGGCGGTGATCAGGAACGGGTCTTCGCCGGATGCAACGATCTGCGCCCGTGGTCCGGCGGTGATCAGCGTGATCCGGTCGCCAGGAGGAGCGGATGTCACAATGGCGCGTGCGCGTTGACGCGCCTGCTCAAAGCGACTCGTACTGCCGTCAACGGCTGCCATACTGGTGGAGGTGTCGAGAATAATCGCAGTATGGCGCGCATCAGGCGTGAGCGCGCCTGCGATCTGCGGTCCTCCCAGTGCGACGCCGAGCAGCGTGGCAATGAGAAGATGGAGCAGCAGGAGCGGGGTGATTGGCAGGCGGCGGCTGCGCTCGCCGTCAACCCGTCGCGGCAGATTTTCCCAGAGCAGCAGGGATGGGACAGGCACGCGCCGCCGTCGTTCGCGCAGGAAATGGAGCAGCACGATGATCGGCAGGGCGAGCAGCGCCAGTAATCCGAGCGGCAGAAGAAAACTCATAGGCTACGTCAATATCTGGCGTGCACGAAGATACGGAATGATCTGCCGCTCGAGCGGCCACGTGCTGAGCACGCGCGCACAGGTTGCGCCGCGTTTGCCGCATGCCGCCTCAATGCTCCGCTGCCAGGCGGCCAGATTGCGGCGATAGTGCGCAATCGTTTCATCATCGACGACCAGCGGCAACAGTTTGCCGGTCTCCACATCCTCAAGTTCGATTGGACCGAGACGCTCGGGGTTCAACTCGCCCGGATCGAGCATATGGATCACCAGCACCTGCCAGATTGGTGGCGCATACGCGCGTAACCCGGCTTCAAGACCTTCCGGCGCCAGCAGGTCGGAACAGATGACCAGGAGACCGCCGCGCGGGTGGCGACGCGCATATCCTTCAAGCACAGCGCTGAGATTCGTTTCGCCGCCGGGCTGCACCTGTTCAATGAAGCGCAGCATCTCGATCAGACGCGATTTGCCGTGCGCCGGACCGAACTCACGTTGCACGGTTGCACTGAACGGCGCAACGTAAAGCCGGTCGTTGTGCGCCAGCGCAAGGTATCCCAACGTTCCGGCAAGTAACTGAGCCGCGCGCAGTTTCGGCGAGGAACCCCATGTCATCGAGCGCGACACGTCGAGCAGCAGATGAATATTGACATCCTGCTCAATCTCGCCAAGCTTGACAAAGAGCGCGTCCTGATGGGCATACACGTTCCAGTCGACATAACGATAATCATCGCCGACGCTATAGGGGCGATGGTCGCTGAAGATCGACGTGGGCAGCAGGCGGTGACTGAGATGCGCCCCGCCAGCCGGTCGACCGCGCAGGGTGCGTTGCGCCTGGAGGCTCAACCGTTCCAGGCGGCGAAGAAAGGCTTCATTGAACAGCGGCGGGAGCGCCGCCTGCCGTTTAGGGCTGAAAATATTCCTGAACCACATCGCGTTCATCGAGAGGAATGCGCAGCGGGTCGGCGCCGATTGCGCCGCTGGTTCCCGGCTGCCCGCCAAATGCTGTTCCGGCGCTTCCCTGAAGGGTTGCATTCGGATTATTGGTAGCGCCGGTACTTTGCCCGCCACCCTGCGCTTCGATCGTCACCGGTTGCCCTTCGACGCCGAGTCTCCCGGCGGGAGCGATCGGGCGCTGCTCGCCGGAGGGATTGTTGCCAGCGGCGCTGCCCGATGGACCCGTCTGACTCTCGCCTTCTGCGCCGGGCTGACCGGACGGACCGCCGGGAGTGCTTGCCTGACCCTCATCTCCGCGTTCGTTCGATGGCGATGTGCTGCTGGCAGAGGCAGAGTCTCCCAGTTGGTCAACCGCCTGCGCCAGATCTTCGAGACCCTGAGCGGCGCTCTGCTGGCGCGCAAGGTCGCGCGCCGACTGGCGCACCTGACCAGCGAGCGCAGGGTTGCGGCGCTCGATGTCACGCGCCGCTTCCTGCAATGCGCGGCTAAGCGCCTGCCGCGTTTCTTCCGAGAGTGAGCTGGCCTGATCGGCAAGTTCGCGCAGGCGCTGCGCAGCGGCGTCGGTGTCGCCACGGTCGAGCGCATCCGCCACCGGTCGAGTGGCGCCCAGGTCGCGCAGCGCGTTTGCCAGCGCTTCGAGCGTCTGCGGGTCCGCCAGGGATGGCGCGGATTGCTGCGACGGCGCCGATGCCGATTGCTGATTGCCGGGGCTGTTACCCGGTCGGAACGGCAGCATCTCCTCGCCGCCTTCGAGCGGAAGCATCTGGTCGCTGCCGGGCATCGGGATCATGTCTTCCATCGGAAATGGCAGAGGGACAGTTTGCTGCGGCAGCGCCGGGAGCGACGCTACTGAGGGATTGAGCGACAGATTGCCAATGCCTGAGATAAGCGCCAGTCCACCTGCCACCAGCAGCAGCGCCAGCAGCGTCAGCAGATCGGTCCAGGGCGCCGCCTGTCGCTGGCGAATATACTGATGCACCTGGCGAACAGTTGCAGTGGACCGGTCGAGCAGGCGCACCGTCATTGCCGATGAAGAACGTGGATCAATCTGTACCATTTCGACGGCGGTCGCCAGTTGCTCATTGAGATTGAAGCGCCGGTCGAGACGGCGTGCGACCTCAGCGGGGCGCATCGGCGGACGGAGCAGCGAAACCAGGCCGACCCCCACGACAGCCAGCGCAAGCGCCGTCAATTCCGGCACGCCGATATTCCAGTTCCACAGCAGGTTTGCTCCCATGCCGGCGCACCAGATGCCAAGCGCAATCGAAGCCGATTGCAGGATGGTGCGAATTGCGCGTCGCGTCCAGCGTTCGCGCGCCAGGCGTCGCAGTTGTTTCATCAGCAGATGCTGACGTTCCGGCATTACCACACCTCCGCTTCCCGGACGACCAGGCGCCGGGTGAAACCGACCACAATCCCTGCCAGTCCGATGAGGAGCAGAACAATGCCAGCAAGGCTCTGGATGCGGTCGATCTCAGCGCGCAGCGCAAGTGCGCGCGCTGCGTTATCCTGGTTGCCGAGCGAAAGAAACTCCGAGGCGGCCTGATCAGCAAAGATGCGCGCATCGGCGAAGGTTCGCCAGTCGCTGGCGAGTGCGGTTGCCCGTTCGAGCAGCGCTGTCGCGCGCAACCCGCGATCTGCGATGGCTGCGTAGACGGTCAGCGTTTCAACCCGGCTCTGATTCTCGAGGGCGACATAGGCGTCGAGCGCACGGCGCGCCAGACTCGCTGCAGCCGCGTAGTCATTCGCCTCAAGCGCCGCGCGCGCCTGCCGCGCCAGATCTTCGGCGTACAGACCGGTCTCGCTCTGCGCCAGCAATTCCTGCGCCTGGGTCAGCACGTCATTCTGCTGCGTATTGCGCAGCCAGGGGATCGCCAGTTCGAGTTCACGCTTTGCTTCTGCATAGCGACCGTCGGCGATCAGGGCTTTGATTGGAGTCAGGTCGTACTTCGTCAGCACATTATGGCGAAAGCCGCCATCGAGGTACGAAGGCAGCCATTCACGCCACATACGCTCAAGGTCCGTCGCAGGCACGCCATACGTGCGTTCGAGCGCTGAACGATACCCGCTGCTCCGCGCGCTGACCGTGACGAACTCGCGCAATTTGACGAACGAATAGCGTTCGACCAGGAACGCGACAATCGAGAGGGTTTGCGGATACCCGATCTGCGGGCTGCCATAGATCTGATCGCGGTCATCGAGCGCGCTCCAGGGCAGAAGCTCATCGCGCTCCAGCGCCTGCCGCAACGCTGCCGCTTTACGCTCCAGATCGGGCGAAGGGCGCTCGACATACTGTGCGATGCCTTCGTGGAAACCGACGTTCAACCGGTTCGCGGAGAGTTCCGCCAGCACGATATGGGTCAACTCGTGGCGGACGTTATTCTTGATCTCTTCGGGAGATTGACCAGTCGTTTGGTCAAGAATGACCACCACCTCATTGCGGCGAAAATCGGCGTGCGCAATAATTCCCTGCACCTGGGCAGCCAGCGGGTTGGCGGCATCGTAGGCGCGGCGGGTCGGGTAGAGGCGCAGCGTCACCGGCGTCGACGCAGCGTGACCGAAGATTGACGTAATCTCGTCGTACACCTCGTCCACGAAGGTCGCATACTCCTCAGCCCGCGCCAGATCGCCATCGGCGTATAGGATCGCAAATTTCTGGGTGCGGAGTTCGTACCACTGCGGCAGCGTCGCCTGAGCCTGAACCGGCGCCGGTATCAGATGCGCCGCAAGCGCCAGAAAAACAACAATTGCCACCCACAGACGCGCCAGTATGCGCATGAGCCTCTCCTTCGCGTGGGAATTGCGAGAGTGCCGCAGGGCTGCATGAAAAAGTCTACCACAAGACAACGACTTCTGCCTGAGATGAAGGTGAGAAAGTAGGTGAGAGGGGAGAGGTGAGAGGGGAAAGGCAAGAGGCAAGAGGCGAGAGGTGAGAGGGGAGAGGCGAGAGGAGGAGAGGTTGGGAAGGTGGAAGGTGGGAAGGCGGAAGGTGGGAAGGTGGAAGGTAGGAAGGTGGAAGGTGGGAAGGTTGCTGGTAGAGACGCTGCACCGCGGCGTCTCAAACCATCGCACGGCGCTCATTGCACGTGGGCAGATCGAAAAACGTCCCCGACCCTTGAGGTCTGCGCCGTCGATCACACCCTACCAGGGAACGTCCCCGGCGGCATGGCTCACAAGTGGAGATTTTTTTCGGCAAGCCCTTCTATCGCATCGCCCGTTTTGGGCATTAGGACGCCCAGACTCCCCCTTCTTCCCTTGTGGGAGAAGGGGGCCGGGGGGATGAGGGGGAAAAGGGCATCAGGACGCGGACAACATCAATCGCTACCAAAAACTCTACACTTGTGAGGGCGGCATGGTCCCCGCCCCCTCTCTCAAGTGTAGAGTTTTTAGATACGAGGGATGTTTTCCTCGTCTCAAAGCCTTTTTCTTCCTCACCCCCCTGCCCCCTCTCCAGCGTCGCTGGAGAGGGGGAGTTGAGGCATTCTGATGCCCAAAAACAGGCGACTCAACACAAGGGTTTGCCAGAAAGATCTACACCTGAAAGCCCCGCCCCCTCCCGGCATCTCGCCCGACCGCAAGGGTCCTGGCGGACGGAACCCACCCGACCCTTGAGGTCTTTGCCGCAGACCGCTCTCTGGAGTGAAACCGCACCGGCGGCGTGATCCCCATCCCCTGATTGCACCTGGCGCGACCTCAAGGGTCTTGGCGGAACGTCCCGAGCGCTGCCCACCGCCGCGCCCGCCAGCGGATCGTCCAGCGGGGTGACGGTCATCACACGGGTAGCGGGATGACACAGCGATTGCAAAGCACCCCGCAGTGACAGTCAACCCCTAACCCTTAACCCCTAACCCCTCAGGTATAATAGACACACACCGCGTGCTCCAATGCGCGCCGTCGTTGACAACAGAACGCGATCCATTCGGTGAACGGCATGGCAGCCAGCGCCACAACCGACCCCGCCCAATCCGGCGACCTTCCGCCCGACGTGCGCGCCGCGCTGCAGCGCATCCGCGACGGCTCGCGCGATCCGGCCGACCACGCCGTGCTGCGGCGCGCGCTCGCTGCGGGGCAGGTGCAGATCGTCTCCGGCGACCGCGCCGTCGCCGTTAGCGCCAGCGTCAACGATGCCGTCATTGTCACCGGCGACAGCAATGTGATCACGATCATCGAACCTGGGATGGGCGCGCCGCGCCATCGCCGACGTGGCAGCGTCGCCGCTGGGACGCCACGCCCGCATCGTGGTCGCCAGCCGCTGCGCCGGATACGCCCCGCTCGGCGCGTCGTTCCGCGACGACACGCTCAAGCCGTTTGACAAGTCCGAGGAGGCGGAGGCATTTCTGGCAGGGTGGCTGAACGTGCTCGACAAGCCCGGCGCCGCCGCCGAACAACCAGCTCAGGTATCGCTCTGGCATGTGCAGCGCACTGCTGCAGTGCAGGCGCGTTGCTGGCTCAGCGGAGAGTGGGGTGTATCTGATCACTGAGTTTTAGTGGTAGTAAGGAAGAAGACAACAGTGAAAACCCTCTTTACACTAGAAAAAGGCACGGGTGACGACCCTACCAAACCCGCAATTATTAACTGCCTCGATTACACATTTTCTACTACCCACAGTGTTTAGAGCCTATGGGAACGTCGAAAATGGTTTAATTAGCTACTTAAGCAAGAATTTGCAGTAAACAAGTCTCTACGGGTCCTTGATGCTGGCTGTGGTGGAGCAAGATATATTCGTGACTTCTTTAGCGATTTTTGCGTTGTGCGACTCTGTGCTGTGCGCCTTCGTCGGCGGGTGATGGGCAAGACGCTGGGTGGTCACCATCGCCCCTGTATTCACCACGAGCACCCGAACATTCGACCGGCGCCGTTCCGGGCGACCGGTGACAGATGCGACGCCAGCGTGCTATAATCGTGGACGTGCAAGAGCCGATATGCGAGGTGTGCGATGACGGTCCAAACCAAAGAGCAGATTCTAGCCCTATTACAGGCGCACCAACTCGAGTTGCGGCGCTTTGGTGTGCGACGCTGTGGACTCTTTGGTTCATTTGTGCGGAATGAGTCGCACCATCAGAGTGATGTGGACATTCTGGTCGAGTTCGAGCCAGAGCAGAAGACGTTTGAT
>JANWXL010000437.1 GCA_025055265.1 Roseiflexus sp. | reverse complement strand
GCGGGCGTAGCTCAGTGGATAGAGCAGCGGTCTTCTAAACCGTTGGTCGGGCGTTCGAATCGCCCCGCCCGCGCCAATCCTCATCAGTACCCCCAGTGATGCAGCAGACCTTCGTATCTTTCAAATAAGCGCATACAAGGGTGCAAAGGCCTAAAGTTTGCGCATATGAAGACCTGCTGATAACATCCCGGCGTTATTTCCACATGCGCTGTTTGCTTGCTCTGGGGTAGTGTACAACGCTTCACGTCCGACGTGCAACTCTGTAACATTCCGTAAACCTGTACCACTGAGCTGCGCGTCCTCTGAGCTCGCCCGGCGCCTAAAGTCGCAGGCTACGGTTGCGAAGCCCGCCTTCGCGGGCTGGACCGGGCGATACCGAATTATTTTCTCAAATCGATCAGCCCGCAGCGTCTCGGGCTTCGACAGGCTCAGTCGACGCCGATCATGAGACGGTCAACAGTCCCGATGCGAGACAGAAGCGCGTATGGGGTGGAACGCAGCGAGCAAGCCGGGCATGGGATGTGAGACGACGGCGTATAAGGTCGGGTCTGAGACCCGCCCTTGCGCGCCCAGGGTCTGAGCGGGATGGTCTCTCGCCAAAGTCTGCTACAATACAATAAACAGGATTGATAGTTATGGCATCCACGCATATGTTGAGACGATGAATCCATTCCAGGTCTTCTGGCAATCAGCGCGCGATACGTTCGAGGACCTGCTGCCGCTCACCCTGATCAGCGTCGTCTGGTTGCTCGTCGTATTGCCGCTTCCCCTGCTGGCAGGCGGCTTTGCGGTTGGCGGCGCGCCATTCGGCGCAGCAGCTCTGCTGATGTTGACCACGCTCCCGATGGGCATGGCCAGCGCCGGATTGACCGTCATCGCTCAACGCATTCACGAAGGGCGCACCGTTTCATGGGGCGACTTTGTGGCGGGCGCGCGGCGGCACTATCGTTTGGGATGGCGGATGTACGGCGCCTGGCTCGCCGGATTGCTGATTCTCCTGGTGAATGTCGCGTTCTACGCGCAGATGGAAGCGCCAATCGGCGCCTACCTGATGCTGATCTTCGCCTATTTTCTGGTTGCGTGGGTCAGCCTGTTGATCTACCTGGGTCCGCTGGCGCTCCTGCAAGAGCGCCCGAGTGTGCGCCTGGCGTTTCGCAATGCGTTCGTCCTGGCGTTCGGCAGACCCCTGTTTACCATCGTCACCCAGGTATTGATGAGCATCATCGTCTTTCTCTCGATGTGGCCGCCGTTGCTCTTGCTCCTTTTGATAACGCCTGCGCTGCTGGCGGTGTGGGGATTTCGTGCAACAGTAACCCTGATCGCGGATGCCGAGGCGCGACGCGAAGCCCAACAGGAGCGCGAACGCGCCGCAGCGATGAGACCCTCTAATCCGCCCGCCACCGAGAAAGGACGAGGCGGGCAGATTCGACCGCGGGAATAGAACATCGTCGCTGCTCATCAAACAGGATGCGCTCATGAACTCACCAGACATCCCGTTGATCGGATGGCGCCCGTTCGTTGCTGCAGTCATCGTTGCGCTTGCAACGGTGGCGATCTGTTACCTGGCTGCACCTCGTCATCTGGCGGCGGCGCCCCCTGCGCAGATCGGCACGCTGAGCATGGAGATTTCGAAGCGCATCCAGGGATCAGATGTCATTCAGGTCGGTCAGGAATTGACGTTTACCATTCGCATCACCAACACTGGTACGATCTCGATTACGACGTTGCCGTTGATCGATGAATACGAGTCGAGCATTCTGCAACTCGAACGCACTGATCCGCTCTCGTCGACCAACATTGTCACGCCGGAAACCGGCGGCGGACTGATCACCTGGAGCGATCTGACGACCGACACAGTGTTTGGTCCGCTTAATCCAGGGCAGTCAATCGTGATTACCACGGTCTTCCGCGCGATTGCGCCGCGGGTGGCGACGGTCAATCGGGCGCGGATCGGCGCAGCCGTGGGTTTCGGCGGGCAGCAGTACGCTGGTGAAGGGCGCAGCAGCAGCGGCGACGCGATCGGCGGCCAGGTCATTGTGCGGAAAGAAGTGCTGACCGGCACGGTCGCCGCCAGCGGATTGCCGTTGACGTTCACTATCACGATCAGCAACGACGGCGCTGCCGACCTGACGCGCGTTCCGCTACGCGATACGTTCGACCCGACCTATCTGGCGTTCGCCAGCGCTGTTCCGACGCCAACGGTCACTTCTACTTCGTCCATCACCGAGAGCGTCCTCGAGTGGGAGGATGTGCTGCCTGGACTTGGGCTGACACGACTGCGTCCGGGTGAAGTGATCACAGTCACCACGGTCTTTACGGCGCTGCGTTCGGTTGACGCTGCATTTGTCAACCGCGCTGAAGCTACAGGAGTGCGCGACGAGTTTGACGACGAAGTGCAGGCGCCGCGGCAGGCAGAGGTTCCGATTCGGATCATTCCTGGACCGGCGGAGGCGACCCGGACTCCCACGCCGACTGCGACCCCGACCCCGGCGCCTCCCGAAGAACCGCAACCGCGCCCGACGGATGTTCCGGCAACTCCGACCGCGACCCCAACGCCCACGGTTGGAGCGCCAACCGCCACGGCGACTCCCGAAGCGGCAGGGGCGGCAGTAACGCCGACGGTTCCGGCGCCAGCGACGCTGCCGCGCACCGGCGGATCGGAGCGCGTCCTGTGGATGCTGGCAGCCGTGGCGCTGGCGATTGGCGCTGCGCTGGTATTGCGCTCAAAAGTGAGGTTCTGATATGGGCAACCCTCCGCGCGTCATTCAGTATGTGGTTGCCCCCTGCGCCTTCGGGCATGTGCTGGCGGCAGCGACCGAATGCGGCGTCTGTGCAGTGGCGCTTGGCGATGACCCGGCGGCGTTGATCGATGATTTAGCGCGTACATTCAGTGATGCAACCCTTGAGCGGGATGAGAGCTTGCCAGACGATTGGATGAAAACCCTGCTCGACTATTTGCACGGAGAGCGGATGAGCCTCGATCTGCCGCTCGAGGTGGCCGCGACGCCGTTTCAACAGATAGTCTGGAATGCACTGCGCGCCATCCCTTACGGCGGAACGCAGACCTATCAGCAGGTGGCGGAGCGGATCGGGCGCCCACGCGCCGCGCGCGCTGTGGCGCGGGCTTGCGCCAGCAACCCGGTCGCGCTGATCATTCCGTGCCATCGCGTGGTGCGCTCCAATGGTCTGTTGGGCGGGTATCGCTGGGGGATCGAACGAAAACGCGCGCTGATCGCGCACGAGGCGGCGCATGTGGAACTTTGTGCATCTTGACACAAGTCTGGAAGGGGGTATAATGCCATGCATCCGCGCGTCTCTGCGCAGATGACGCCGCTGCCCGGCGCGTGCGCCCCGATTGCTCCGTTGTAGCGAGGAGCCAGCGATGCTGATCGACTATCTGCCGATCCTGGTGTTGTTCCTGGTGGCGATGTTCATTGCCGTATTTGTCATCGTGCTGTCGCGCTACCTGGGACCGCAACGCCCTAACCGGCGCAAGTTGATGCCCTATGAATCAGGAATGGAGCCGATCGGTCCGGCGCAGCGTCGTTTTCCAATCAAGTTTAACCTGGTGGCGATGTTGTTCATCCTTTTCGATATTGAGATCATCTTTTTGTTTCCCTATGCACTGGTGTATCGACAACTCGGCATTCCGGGGCTGGCGGCGATGGGGGTGTTCTTCGTAGTGCTGGTGATTGGCCTGGTGTATGAGTGGCGGCGAGGAGCATTGCGATGGGAATAGAGCAGAAGGCAGGCGATATGGGGATCGTCACCGCCTCGCTCGAGCAGGTGGTGAACTGGAGCCGTTCTAACGCGATGTGGCCCCTGTTGTTTGGGCTGGCATGCTGTGCTATCGAAATGATGGGCGCGCAGGGCGCCAATTATGACCTGTCGCGGTTTGGCATGGAGATCAACCGCGCGTCGCCGCGCCAGGCGGATTTGATGATTGTCGCAGGGCGCGTGTCGCGCAAAATGGCGCCGGTGGTGCGCCGCCTTTACGACCAGATGGCGGATCCGAAATGGGTCATCGCCATGGGCGATTGTGCAGCGTGCGGCGGGGTGTTCAACAATTACGCCATCGTGCAGGGCGTTGATGAAATTGTCCCGGTTGATGTGTACGTCGCCGGATGCCCGCCGCGCCCTGAGGCGCTGATCGACGGCATCATCCGTCTACACGAGAAGGTCCGGCGCATGCGGCTCGACGGCACGCTGCGTGAACCGATTCATCTGTCTTAGAAATTGACTGAGGCGCTTCGCACCTTTGCGTTAAGGTTTTCGAGCAATGCTGCGGGCTCGGATCTCGATGATGTCGGGATGCGGTATACTACGAGTGCGTAGCGTGAGTCTCCGCAGATCGATACCCATGCCAGGAGAACGATAATGGCGATCGATAATGCAACCGTCCTGGCGCGATTGCAGGCGGCGTTGCCTGATGCTCTGCTCGGGTCGTCGGAGTTTCGCGGCGACCTGAGCGTTTACGTTCGCCCGGAACGGATTGTCGATGTAGCACGTTTTCTGCGCGACGACTCGGAATTGCGTTATAATTTCCTCGAAAATCTGTGCGGCGTCGATTATCTTGGGCGCGAGCCGCGCTTTGAGGTTGTTTATCATCTGTTGTCGTTCGCCAATCGTCACCGTATCTGCCTGAAAGTCGGCGTCAGCGAACGCGATCCGTCGGTTCCGTCGCTCACTGAACTCTGGCCCGGCGCCAACTACCACGAGCGTGAGACGTTCGATATGTTCGGCATTAAGTTTATCGGTCACCCCTGCCTGGACCGCATTCTGATGCCGGAAGACTGGGAAGGTCATCCGCTGCGGAAGGACGTGCCGCTCGGCGCTGAGGAAGTGGCGTTTACCTTCAACCAGGATCGCATCTACGCGCACAAGCCATTTGCGAAGGAGTAGGCAGCAATGACGGTCGCAGAAACCCGGGCGCGCAATTTGAGCATTCCCGCTCCCAGTCAGATCACCCGTCCGGCGCTCGAAGGGGTGAAAGAGACCATGGTGCTGAACATGGGTCCGCATCACCCCAGCACCCACGGCGTGCTGCGACTGGTCGTCGAACTTGATGGCGAAACCGTCGTCGATGTGGCGCCCGACATCGGGTATCTCCACACCGGCATTGAGAAAACGATGGAGAGCAAAACGTACCAGAAAGCGGTCGTGCTGACCGACCGCACCGATTATCTGGCGCCGCTCTCCAATAACCTGAGTTATGTGCTGGCGGTCGAGAAATTGCTCGGGTGCGAGGTCCCCGAGCGCGCAACCGTCGCGCGCGTGCTGCTGGTTGAGCTGCAACGCATCGCCAGTCATCTTGTGTGGCTCGGCACCCACGCGCTCGACCTGGCGGCGATGAGTGTGTTCCTCTATGGTTTTCGCGAACGCGAACAGATCCTCGACATTTTTGAACTGGTCTCGGGCGCGCGCATGATGACCAGTTATTTCCGCGTCGGCGGGCTGGCGTATGACCTGCCAGCCGAGTTCGACGCCGCCGTCGAGGCGTTCCTGCAGATCATGCCAGGGCGTATTGATGAGTACGAAGCCCTGCTGACCGACAATCCGCTCTGGATCGAGCGCACTCAGGGCATTGGCGCCATCGACAGCGAAGCGGCGATTGCGCTTGGACTGACCGGACCAGGACTGCGCGCCACCGGCGTGGCATGGGATTTGCGCAAGACGATGCCTTACTGCGGCTACGAAACCTACTCGTTCGCCATCCCGACTGCCACCCACGGCGATATCTACGACCGCTACCTGGTGCGCATGGCAGAAATGCGCGAAAGCGTCTCAATCTGTCGCCAGGCGTTGCAGCGGTTGCGCGACATCGGACCCGGACCGTACATGACGCTGGATCGCAAGATTGCGCCGCCGCCAAAGAGCGAAATCACGCACAGCATGGAAGCGCTCATCCACCATTTCAAGTTATGGACTGAGGGCTTCAAGCCGCCGCGGGGCGATGCGCTGGCGGCGGTCGAGTCGCCACGCGGCGAACTGGCGACGTATATTGTCAGCGATGGCAGTGCGAAACCGTATCGGGTCCATTTCCGCGCACCCTCATTCGTCAATCTTCAATCGCTGCCGCACATGGCGCGCGGGCATCTGGTCGCCGACCTGGTGGCGCTGATCGCCTCGCTTGACCCGGTGCTCGGTGAGGTTGATCGCTAAACCCTGAAAGAGCGCGAGAGTCCTGTATGTCCCTGATTGAAAAGTACGGCGCCGAGATTGAAACGATCATCGCACGTTACCCTCAGAAACGTAGCGCAGTTTTGCCGCTGCTCTTCATTGCGCAGGACGAATATGGATATCTGACCGACGCCGCGATGCGCGAAGTGGCGGACCTGCTCGATATGCCGCCAACCGATGTGTTCGAGGTCGCTGGTTTCTACTCCCTGCTGTATGAGCAGCCGGTGGGCAAATGGGTATTGCAGGTGTGCGATGATGTGCCATGCGCGTTTTGCGGCGCTGAGGATCTGATCGCCACGCTGCAAGCGAAACTGGGTATCGCCGTGGACCAGACGACGCCTGACGGCATGTTCACCTTGCAGCGGGTCAAATGCCTGGCGGACTGCGATCACGCGCCAGTGTTGCAGGCGAACCTTGAATACTACCACGATCTGACCACGCCAGAGAAAGTTGAAGCCGTGCTGGCGGAACTCCGGCGGCGCGCAGAGTCTGGCGAGAAACTCAGCATCTCAGGGCGGTACGCAGACCGGTGACCTGTTTGCGAGGAGCGTCGTGTCGGACCACTCGCTCGATCAGCTTGCGGCAATGTCGCCGCTCGAGGTCTGCGCCGCGTTGCAGACGGCGCCTCATGGCCTCGACGAAGCAGAGGCGCGCAAACGCCGTGAACGCTATGGACCCAACGCGATTGCCGACACCCTGCCGGTCTCCACGCTGCGTCGTCTGATTGCTTCATTCGTCAACTGGATTTCGCTGATCCTGCTGATCGCCGGTCTCCTGGCATTTTTCAGCGATACGCCGATTATTGGCTGGGTTATCCTGGTGGTCGCCATCCTCAACGGCGTTTTCACCGCCTGGCAGGAGTATCTTGCTGAACGCGCCATCGCCGCCCTCCGTCAACTCCTCCCTGCCACCACCTATGTGCGCCGCGCCGGGCAAGTGCGCCAGATCCCGACCACCGAGGTCGTTCCTGGCGATATTCTGCCCCTGAAGCCCGGCACAGTCGTGGTGGCGGACGGCTACCTGATCTCCAGTGAGGGATTGCGCGTCAAGCAGACGGCGTTGACTGGCAATGCCGCGCCGGTCACCAAAGTGGCCGGCGCTATGCCCGACCCAACGCTGGCGCTGGCGGAACGTCCCAACATTCTGCTGGCAGGCACAGTGGTGTTCGAGGGACAGGGCAGCCTGGTCACAGTGCATACCGGCATGCAGACCCTGCTGGGCACGATTGCCGAAAGCACCGCAGCGCTTCGTGCCGAACCCAGTCCGCTGGGACAGGCGTTGAACACCCTTGCCGCCACAATCACCCGCGTGGCGATTGTCGCTGGCATCGGCGCGTTCCTGCTGACCGTTCTGGGACAACAGTTCTCGATCCAGGCTGGCATCATCTTCGCCATCGGCATGATTGTCGCCTTTGTGCCGGAAGGGTTGCTGCCGACCGTCACGCTGGCGCTGGCGCTGGCGCGGCGGCGGTTGGCGCGTTACGGCGTGCTGGTGCGCCGGCTGGCAGGCGTCGAAAGCCTGAGTTCGGCGACGGTGCTCTGCATCGATCGCGTCGAAACGCTGACCGCCAATGCGCTAACGGTCAACGCCGTCTGGGCAGGCGGACGGGTCTACACCACAACTGGCAGTGATTATCGACCGGAAGGCGCGTTTTTGCACGAACGCGCGCTGGTGCGGGTTTCGTCGGATCCCGACCTGACGGCGGTGTTGCGCGCTGCGGTGTTGTGCAACAACTCGCGTTTGCTGCCTCCTGATGCCAGCAACCCCGACTGGCACATCGTCGGCGATCCGCTGGAAGGTGCATTGCTGGCGACTGCGGCGCGCGGCGGCATCACTGAAGCATCGATTGGCAATCACGTGGTTCGGTTGCAGAGTTTCCCATACGAGCCACGCCGGCAGCTTGGCAGCGTGGTGGTGGCGCTCGAACGCGATGGGAAGCGTGAACTGGCAGCGTATGTGCGTGGCGCCGGGCGCATTGTTCTTTCCCTCTGTGTGTCTATCCAGCGCCACGGATCAGTGATGGAACTTGATGAAGCGACACGCCGCGAGCTTGAGCGGATTATCGATGATTACGCTCGAACCGGACAGCGGGTGGTCGCCTTCGCCACACGCACGCTTGAAGAGCCGCAGGAAGGAATAATGTGGCGTGCGCGCGACGTTGAACACGACCTGACTTTTCTCGGTTTTGCTGCACTTCAGGAACCGCCCCAGCCGGAAGTCGTCCGGCTGCTCGAAGGATGCCGCAAAGCGGGTATTCGTGTGATCATTGTCACCGGCGCGTATGGACTGGCCGCCGAAGCGACTGCGCGGCGAATAGGGTTGATCGATACGCCGCACGTCCAGATTGTCACCGGCGCCGACCTCGATGAGATGAGCAGCGCCAACCTTGGGTTGCTGCTCGCACCGCTTGAAGATGTGGTATTTGCACAAATGGACGCAGCGCACAAGCGACGGATCGTCGAAGCGTTGCAACAGCGCGGCGAGGTGGTCGCTTTCCTGGGGGACAGCATCAACGACGCGCCCGCGCTGCGGCAGGCGGAGATTGGAGTGGTCGTCAGCGCGTCGGGAACGGCGGTCGCGCTGGCTGCCGCCGACATCGTGCTCAATGCGCAACATCCCGCCGGTCTGCTCCTGGCAATCGAGGAAGGGCGCGCAATCTTCGCCAACATCCAGAAACTCGCCGCGTATGTGTTTGCCCACAACGTTGCTGAAGCCGCCGTGATCGTCGTCAGCGTCATTGTCGGCATCCCATTGCCGCTGACTGTGTTGCAGGTGCTGGCGATCGACGTAGGAACGGAACTGCTGCCGTCAGTCGCGTTGAGCACCGAGCCGCCGGAGCCGGGCATCCTGGAGCAGCCGCCGCGCCCGCGCACTGCGCCGCTGCTCGACCGCGAAACCCTGTTGCGAACGTTTGCCATGCTTGGCATACTGGAAGGTGCGCTGGCGCTGCTGGCATTCTTCGCGGCATACTGGAGCGCCGGATGGCGACCCGGCATGCCGATGGACTCCAGTGGCGACGTCTATGCCCAGGCGACGACCCTGACCTATATGGCGATTGTGATGGCGCAGGTTGGCGTGGCATTTGCCAGCCGCACCCGCCGGAGTTCGGTCTTCTACATCGGTCTCTTCACTAATCGGGCGCTGGTGATTGGCACGTTGCTCTCGGTCGTCCTGATGCTGGCGCTGGTCTACATCGAGCCGCTGGCGGAACTCTTCAACTTTGCCCCGCCCCATCCCGAGCACTGGATTCTGCTGATCTCCTTCCCGGCTATCATGCTACTGGTGGATGAACTCTTTAAGTGGTGGCAGCGACGCCATCAGGCGGTACAGTTTGCCTTCTGACCCATGGTGAGCGATCTGTGACCGAAAAACGCGCTGCGCCGGTGCGCATTCTGGTCTGTATCAGTGAAGAAGAGCAATCACAGGCGGTTATTCGCCATGCCGCGCGGGTCGGGGTCGAACTTGGCGCCGAACTCCTGGCGCTGCACGTCGAACCGCCAGGCGCCGCCACGCGCCGTCCGGCGCGCGCGGCGCAGCAACTGGAGCGCAATCTGCGTCTGGCGCGCGACCTGGGCGCCCACGTGAAGGTCATTGACAGTCACCGCATCGTGGCGTCCATCCTCCAGTACGCACACGACCATGGCGTGCAGCGCATCATCGTCGGCAAGCCGCGCCCGCGCACCTGGCGACACTGGTTCACCGGCGACATCGTGACCCGGCTGCTCCGCGAGACCGACATTCCAATCGAGGTGGCGCCGGGAGTCGGTGAAGAACCGCTATCCGTTCGTTCCCCCGGCGGCTGATGCCGGGGCTACGGTTGCGAAGCCCGCCTGCGCGGGCTTCACCGGGCGATACTGGATTAATCACTTGAAGACCATAACCTGACGAAGCCAGGTTTGTACGACAAAATCCAGAATAGAGACCGTGATGCACGTCATCTCTCGATCCAGACACTCCGCACGCTGGATGGCGGGCTGCCTGATCCTTCTTGGTCTCCTTCTGGCTGTATCCGGAGTTATAGAACATCACGCGGCGGCGAGCGAGCAGCAGATCATCACCTATCGCGCGAGCGCTGAAAACTTTCCAAACCCCGAGCGCGGCGTTTACATTCAGCGCTCCCCAATCTGGCGGAATGGCGAACGCATTCCGCTGACCCGGAGCGACCTCCTTCGCGCGCGCAGTCAGGGGATGGCGATGGTGCGGACGTATTATTTACTCGAACCATACCGTAACCAATCGCTCCCGCAGTCGGTCATCGATTATCTTCAGGCTGACTTTGCCACGGCGCGCGAGGCAGGCGTCAAGATCGTCCTGCGCTTTGCCTACAACTTTGGCATTGGCGAACCGGACGCGCCGCTGGAGCGCGTGTTGCAGCATATCGATCAGGTGACGCCGGTGATCCGAAGCAACACCGATGTGATTGCGTTCAAGGCGCAACCCTACATCGGCTGCGCCAATGCATTGGAGGTGTTGCTCAATCTGCCCGACCCGGCGCCGACGCTGAACACGCGCCCTGAGTA
>JANWXL010000548.1 GCA_025055265.1 Roseiflexus sp. | reverse complement strand
CGACCGTTGAAAGACGCCAGCCGTGGCGCGCGAGAGCATCGCCGCCGGTCCGATGTCCTGGTACGACAGCATGCGAAAGATCTCGCCAAAGCCGGGCATGCGCTTTTCGAGCAACGCATCAATTGCCTCGAACGTGCTGTCGCGCCGGGCGATGCCGGTGCCGCCGCTCGTGACGATCACCTGACACCCGGCAGCGGCGAAGTCGCGCACGTGATCCACGATCTGTGCTGGCTCATCCTTAACGACGATGTAGCGCAACACCGTGTGCCCCGCGCCCTCGAGACCGGCGCGAATGATCGCGCCGCCTGTGTCGGTCTCTGGAGTGCGCGTGTCGCTGATCGTGATGATGCCGCATTTCACCGACGAAATGGCAGACCGGGCGATCTTTTCGTGTTCCTGATGGCTCATGGACAAAACTCACGCATAACCTTCACTTCAGCGCCAGCCACATTATACCATTCCAGCCCGTCTGTGCGCTTTCCAGCGTCTGAGTGTCATCCAGACGGAAAGATATTAATCTTGAACCTGGGTGGCGATGAGTTGCAACAGCGTCAGCAGCACCTGCTTGACGCTTGCCCGGTCGGTGGCAACGCATGGCAGCACCGGCGTCTCAGCAGGCACACCAAGACGCCGACGGATGTACGAAGGGGGCAGCGCCGCCTGATCGTCTTGCTTATTCGCTGCCACAACAAACGGCGCATCGGTGATCTCGGCAAAGCGCGCTATCAGTCGCTGCGTTTCAGGGAAATGCGCCGGTCGGCAACTGTCGACCATTACCACGTATCCAATTGCGCCAATAGCCAAATGTTCCCACATAAAACTAAAGCGTTCCTGCCCTGGCGTTCCAAACAGATAAAGACTCAGGCGATCATTGATAGCAATCGTGCCAAAATCGAGTGCGACGGTCGTTTCGCGCTTCAAGGCGCGCTCCTCATCCAGAGTAACGGCATAGTCGGTCGATACCGGCTCGATATCGCTGATCGTGCGGATGAACTGGCTCTTCCCCGCTGCATACGGACCAGTAATCACGATTTTGAGTATCTGCATGGCGCACCATTTGTCACAATCCACGCACACGGCGCATCACGGCGTCGATCAAACTGCGCTTGACCGGCAAGCGGCGTTCATGGACGCCAGCCTGTCCATTGGCGTGTATCGACGCAGCCCAGGCAAGGTGCGGCGCCCGGTCCTCCGTCTCGGTCACCGCCATTTCGTAGTGATGGAGTGGTTGTTTCGCCAGCTGCAGCGCAGGCGCGATCTCGATCAACCCAATCGCCATCAACTCCAGCACCAGACGAATGACCTGATCAGACGGCATCCTGGTCGCCTTGCTGATAGCGCGAACGCTGGAGTGATGCGGCACCTGGCTCAAAATGCGCCACTGTTGCATACTCAGGCTTACGCTGCTCTCGCGCCCTGAAGCCAGCGGCGACAATTGCAGATGTGTATCGAGCGTGACGTGGTGATAGGGAAGCATCGACCGCAGATCATCGCGCCGCTTGATGCTTTCCAGCACCAGATGCTCTGCATTGTGACGAATGCGCACCGGGCGATGCAGAACTGACGGATCATGCCGAAAGACAAACGTTGCATCGTCCCAGAGCAACATCTGGATGACCGCCTCATCATGAGCGGCGATGACCGTGCGATCTGGAAAGCGAACCACCGCCGCATCAATCAACTCGCCAGCAGCGACATAGACAATTGCGCGCAAATCAGCACATGCCAGGCAAAGCGTCCCCGTTTTTGGACCCATGCGAAAAACCTGAAACAGGTCACTCAACGACATATCTCTGAGCGTGCCTTCGAGTGCCATCGCTGCACCTCGTGATAATGGAGCGCATCGTAGCGCACAGAATCTCCTGCCAGCTTCTGGATGCACTGCGTTCGTTACGGGCGCAACAGCGATCCTGCTAACCGCACCCACAAGCGCCTGGATGCATCGGGTTGTCCGTTCTGGTCAGGACGGACGATACAGTCCTGGGGTCTCTATGCTTCGCCCGAAAGCAATCGACGAGCGGAAAAAAACTACCGCGCTAGGTAAAAACTAGCGCGGTAGTCTCTATGCTCTGCCCGAAAGCAACCGGCGAGCGAGCCGCTCATTGCCGACCATTTCAGCCAGAGCCTGGATCTGACGATCTTCGTAAGCCTGGTTGAACACGGCGACATCAAGCGCCAGCACTTTGCGAATCGCCATTGTTGCTGCGTCTGGTTGCGCATGCGTGCGCGCAACCGCTTCCGCGTGCGCCATGGCAACATCGAGCATCGCAAGCGGGTACCGCACCGGCAGTCCAATGCGCACATGTGTGTCGCCGATCTTCATGCGGCGTCGGGCGTAAGCTTCGTCGTACACGCCGCAAAACAGTTCGACGAACCAGTTTTGCAGCATCTCATACATGTGGTTCATATTGACATCGCTGAAATACTCAGCCGTCTGCGGATGAGCAAATAATCGCTTGTAGAAATCCTCGCGCATCGCGGGCGCCTGGCGCTGCGCCTCACTCTGCAAGGATTTCAACATTGCCGCTTCATCAGCGCTCAGACTCATCAATTGCACTAATTCGTTCAGTGCCGCTTCGTTCTTGATCTGCCAGCTCAAGCGTTCTACAGCCATGACACTCCTCCTTGCGCTGGGTGAATTATTTTCGAGCGCATAATCGACGCTTGCACCTGTCAGTAGCGCTGCAAGAGCCTGCCGACAAGTCGGGGACGACCGGATGCACACCGAGCATCGAAGCGAGCCAATAAAGGCGTAGACCGTAAAGATGCGGGAACCGACCTCAGACAATCTGACCAATCGCTCTGGCGGCGTCGCGCGCTTCGAGACGCACCAACCCCAAGTTGGCATCCTGCCGCAGATTGATGGCGAGCAGGCTCTGCTCCCCTGCTGGCAGCACCATAAATAAACCTCGGTTCGCCTTGATGATGATTTCCTCCGCCGAACCGATCTTCAACTCGCCGCCGACGCGCCGCGTGACGCCCATAATGGTCGCAGCCACTGCCGCCACACGCTCAGTGCTGACGTCAGCCGACATTCGCGATGCAAATGCTATGCCGTCGAGACCAACCGCAGCGGCGCCAACCACGTCTGCACCCGCATTTGTCATCAGATGATCAATGACTGCAATGATCTGTTCTTGCCGGGAAGCCATGGTAATGAGGTCCTTTCTTATGTCAAAGTGACACGCATGCGGATTATAATTGAAGAACATAAGCTAAAACGATCACAAATCGATAACAATATATACACATTTCTGCAACAAAGATGACGCTCGTCAACAGAGGATTGACGTCAGCGATCCGGCGCGTCAGTGCGCAAAACCCGCTGATCGCTCCGCGCCCGCCACAGGATGATGATCACCCACGTAACAACGACGATGCTGAGGACCGCATTGGCGCCCCCTGCCGCCACCGGCGAGGCGCTGACGAAATCGAACAACCCGTGCCACAGGGCGACCATCAGAATGCTGTTCCCGCTTCCGCAATAGATCCACGAGAGCAGGATCGAACCCATGACGATGCTGATCAGATACCCCGCAAAACCGCCGATGCCCAGCGCAATGAATGTGTCTTTGTAGAAGAAGTACGGCAGGTGCCACAATCCCCACAATACGCCAATCATGACAGCCGCACGCACCCATCCGCCGGATTGCAGCCGGTGTAGCGCAAAACCGCGCCATCCGATCTCTTCCCCGAACCCATAGGTCGCAATCCACAATCCCAGCGCCGCCAGCGCGCCAATGTTCCCCAGATAGTCCACCTCGCCAAACAGCGCGATATCCGGCAGTGCGCTCTGTTCGACCGCATAGACTGCGGCTGCAACGATGGCGAGCGCAAGCGGCGTTCCCGCCGCGACCAGCCACCAGCGCAGACCGACATCCGCGCGAACGACGCGCTGCCACAGATCCATCAGACCGACGCGCCCATCGAGCGCAGCAGTGACGATGATCGCTGCCGCCGTCGGACCGAATGCGCTCACGTAGTGCAACCACGTCGGCGCCGTCGCAAGGCCGTGATAGCTGGCGATCAGCACCCCGCCGATCAGCCATGAGAAGGCATAGGCGATCAGGAAATACGCAACGACGGGATGGGTGTGGATCAGCCCTCGCCTCGACGGATGACTCTGCGCCAGAGCAGGCATGATGGTTTCTCCTTCTCCACGTGTGGCAACCATACCGGTTAGACGTGCGGCATATCCCTGAGTGTTGCTCGTGCAACAGGTGCAGGCATGAATTGTCAGACGGGTTGCGAACGCAGCGGACGCACTATGAACGTCGCGCACTCGAACATGCGTAAGGGCGGGTCTCAGACCCGCCCTTACGGTGTCTGAGACCGGAATGACGGGTTGGGCGGCAGTAAGCGCGGTGCTCGCTGTCAACTCATGACAGCACGCCGTGCCACTCCGTTCTTGCCCCTGATCCGAATTTTCGCTATAATGGCAGTCTGTGGAAAGAACGCTATCGAAGCGTCTTGAGCGTGAGAGCGCCAGATCACGAGAGTGACTAATGACCGACGTTATCACGTTGCATCTGCCAGAGGAAGCGCATAACGGGCAATCACGCGACGCGACGCCGCGTGAGCGCCGCTATTATGTCTGGACGGTCGGCTGCCAGATGAATGTGTCCGACTCCGAGCGCCTGGAAGCGGCGCTGCAAGGGGTCGGGTACGCGCCTGCCGAGCGTCCCGAAGATGCGAGTTTCATCGTGCTCAACTCGTGCAGCGTGCGCGCGTCCGCCGAAGAGCGCATCCTGGGCAAACTGAGCGAGGTGCAGCGCATCAAACGCAAGCACCCCGATACAAAGATTGTTCTCTGGGGGTGCATGGTCGGTCCTGGCAATCAGTCGATCTTCCAGAGCCGCCTGCCGATGGTGGACCACTTCGTGTCGCCGTCGGCGGTCGATGAAGTGCTGGCGCTGGCGCCCAATCCGATCTATCAGCTTGATGAGCCAGCGCTGCCGGTGGCGCGCTGGGATCATCCGCCGGTCTCGGTGCACGTGCCGATCCAGTACGGCTGCAACATGTCGTGCTCGTTCTGCGTCATCCCGCTGCGGCGCGGGCGTGAACGCAGCCGACCGCTCGAAGAGATCGTCGAGGAGTGTCGCCGGATCGTGGCGCGCGGTGCAAAAGAGATCACGCTGCTCGGGCAGATCGTCGACTCGTGGGGACACGATCTCCCTGGACGTCCCGACCTGGCGGACCTGCTGCGCGCAGTTCATGAAATCCCTGGCTTGCTGCGGCTGCGCTTCCTGACATCGCATCCGGCGTGGATGACTGATCGCCTGATCGCAGCAGTGGCGGAACTGCCGCGCTGCATGCCGGATATCAATCTGCCAGTGCAGGCGGGCGACGATGCGTTGCTCAAGATCATGCGGCGCGGCTACACGGTTCAGCGCTACCGCGAACTGATTGCGAAGATCCGCAATGCCATCCCGGACGTGTCGCTGACGACCGATGTGATCGTCGGGCATCCGGGCGAGACGCGCGAGCGGTTTGAAGGTACGAAGCGGTTGCTCGAAGAGATCCGGTTCGATAAGGTGCACATCGCGGCATTCTCGGCGCGCCCCGGTACACGCGCCGCTGAAATGGAACTCGATCCGGCGCTGGCAGTGCCTGAGGGCGAAAAGCAACTGCGACGCATCGAACTCGAGCGTCTTCAGGAGCAGATTGCAACTGAGCGTAATGCCCGCTTCCTGCATCAGACAGTCGAAGTGCTGGTTGAAGGCGA
>JANWXL010000469.1 GCA_025055265.1 Roseiflexus sp. | reverse complement strand
AGCACTTTGGCTTCCTATACCCAACTCTACGTACATCTGGTGTGGGCTACGTGGGATCGTCTTCCCTTGATTACACCTGAGGTTGAACTACGGCTCTACGCCGCCCTCGCCCAAAAATGTCGCGCACTCGGATGCCAGCCGCTTGCTATCGGCGGCATCGCCGACCACATTCATCTACTGGCTGAATTCCCCGCAACTATCACCATTGCGAAATTGGTTGGCGAAATCAAAGGCGCGAGCGCGCATTTGATGACTCACGAGATCGCGCCAGGCGCATTTTTCAAATGGCAGGGGGCATATGGCGCATTTACGGTGAGCAAGCGTTCGGTCGCAGACGTGGTCGCATATATTCGCAACCAGAAGGAACATCATCAGAATGCTACAACTATTGATGAATTCGAGATGCTGCATACGGAAACGCGCACTAACGCTCAAGAGTAATCGTGCATCATGAATGTACTGTTGTTCGGCGCGTAAACGCATGGGTTCCCGTCGCAAAGGCCGCCTGTGCGGCATGCTGGAGAAGCCCGCGCAGGCGGGCCGCGCAACCGGAGCCTGCAGCTTATGGAGTTTGAGAACATAATCCGGTATCGCCCGGTCTAGCCCGCGCAGGCGGGCTGCGCACCTGGAGCCCGCGACTTCAGGCGCCGGGCGGATGGGCCATCAGCCGCGGGACGCGGAGAATAGCAGCCCGCGCAGGCGGGCTGTGCACCCGGAGCCCGCGACTTCAGGCGCCGGGCGGGTAGGCGGAGAGCGGAATATGTTTTCAAACTCCATCAACCGCCGGACGAGTAGTATATTGTAAAAGGCAAATGGCCATGACCACACGCTCCCGCAATAGTTTCATCACCATCCGCAGCGAGGGCGCGATCCTGCCGCCCGATCTGCTGCGGCGCATCGTGGACGGCGATCCGGGGCTGGAAGGGCTGACGCCCGCCGCCTACCACCTGATCGAAGGCGAGCGGATCAATGAGGCGATCAACCGATCCTGGAGCCGTCTGCTCGCGCTCTGGTCCGGCTTTCGCAGCGCCGTGGCGAAACTGCCGCCGAACGATGCTGCCACCGGCGTCACTCGCGAACGCTGGCTGCTGCCGCTCTTCCAGGAGCTGGGGTATGGCCGCTTGCAGACGGCGAAAGCCATCGAGCTGAACGGCAAACAATACGCCATCTCGCACGCCTGGGGGCACACGCCGATCCACCTGGTCGGCTGCCGCGTCGATCTCGACCGGCGCACTCCCGGCGTCGCCGGCGCCGCGAAGGGCAGCCCGCACAGCCTGGTGCAGGAGGCGCTGAACAGCAGCGATGCGCATCTGTGGGGCTTTGTCTCGAACGGGCTGCGGCTGCGGTTGCTGCGCGACAACGTCCGGCTGACCCGCCAGGCGTATGTCGAATTCGACCTGGAAGCCATGTTCGAGGGGCAGGTCTACGCCGACTTCGTGCTCCTCTGGCTGGTCTGCCATCAATCGCGGGTCGAGGCGGATCGCCCTGAACTCTGCTGGCTGGAACGCTGGTCGCGCGCGGCGCAGGAACAGGGGGTGCGGGCGCTCGACCAGCTCCGCGATGGGGTGGAAGCGGCGATCACGGCGCTGGGGCGCGGCTTCCTGGCGCACCCGGCGAACAGTGCGCTGCGCGAGCGGCTGCGGTCAGGCGCGCTGACCGCGCAGGACTACTACCGCCAGGTGTTGCGCCTGGTCTACCGCCTGCTCTTCCTGTTCGTCGCCGAGGAGCGCGACCTGCTGCTCGATCCGCAGGCGAGCGCCGAAGCGCGCGAGCGCTACACGCGCTACTATGCCATGGCCGGTCTGCGCCGCCTGGCGGAACGGCGGGTCGGCACGCGCCACGCCGACCTCTATGCGCGCGTGCGGCTGGTGATGCGGCTGCTCGGCAGCGACGAGGGCGCGCCGGGGCTGGGGCTGCCAGCGCTGGGCGGCTTCCTCTTCTCCAGCGCCGCGCTGCCGGACCTCGAATCGGCGGAACTCGCCAACCATGACCTGCTCGACGCCATCCGCGCGCTGGCGTTCATCCAGGACCGCCACGGTCGCCGGATGGTGGACTACCGGAAC
>JANWXL010000422.1 GCA_025055265.1 Roseiflexus sp. | reverse complement strand
CCGGCGCGTCCCTCGGCTTTGATGTAGTCGCCAGTGATCGGCATTCCTGACATCACGCAGCGAAAATTGGCGCCGCGCGCGAGTTTCGTGCCGTTTTTCGCTTCCGGCGGCGGCGCGCCGTGAATGGCGCGGGTTTTGACGACGAACCGGTAAGAAGTGAGGGAAGAGGAGTGAGGAGTGAGAGACGATGACGCCTCTTGATCTCCTCGCTCCTCACTTCTCACTCCTCGCTCCTCACTGCTTCCTGTCACAACCTCAATCCACGCCTCCTTGCCCGGCTTTGTCGAGAGCATAAACGTTGAGGCGAGCGGTACGTCGATGTGCGCAAATGCCGGGTTCGGGCTGCGCACGGTGCGCGCCCACAGCCAGGCGATCACGGTCAGTTCGTGCGCGGTGAGTGCGGAGAGGAATGAAGCGAGCGAGTTGTAGCCGCACACGCGCGCGACGTGCTCGCCGCTCGCGCACCGCTCGTCGCGCTCGACGCACTGCTGCCACTCCAATACGTCCGGCTCGCCGAAGTACTGCCCGCTGCGCGGTTCTTGCCAGGCTTTCACCTTCGGGTAGAGATGCCCGATCCGCTTCTCCGCCTCAGTGCGCATCCATTGTCCGTAATAGCGCACGTCTTCCGCCAGACCTTGAGCGCCTTTGTAGGAAAGAGGAAAGAGGGATGAGGAAAGATCGTTCAGGGCTTGTTGCGAAAGTTGCGGCGAAGCGTCGTCAGCATTTTGCCCACCTCGTCGAGCAGTTGGTGCAGTGCCTCGGTCTGCGTCGATGGGAACCAGCCGATCTCCTCGCAGAGCGTCAGGAAAGTCTCGGTCTCTGCCAGCGATCCCTGGGCGATCGCCAGGAACTGCGCCTTCTCCCGATCCGACTCGCGGCTCCAACCCTCCGCGATATTCGCTGCTACCGAGGTTGCCGCTCGTGTGATCTGGGAGCGCATCCCATAGGTTTCTTCCCGTGGCAGGAGCGGTGCCAGACGATACACCTCCTTTGCCATCTCCATCGACTTCTGCCAGACGATCAGCTCGCGATAGTGCATGATCCTCTCCTATCTCGCTATTTCCTACCCCGCTATTCCCTCCTTTCCTGCTCTCAGGATTTACCGGCGGCCTCCCGGCGAACTTCGGCGGGATCTCGATCATCGCCTTGGTGATCAGCACCGCGACCGGGTTGAGGTCAGAGGCGTAGGCTTCGAGGCCCAGGCGTTGCGCTTCGAGCGGCAGCGAGCCGCCGCCGGCGAAGGGGTCGTGGAAGGCGGGGAGGGGCGGAAGAGCGCCGGAGTCGAACGCAGCGCGGATGTCGGCGTCGCTCATCGCGGCGACGCGTGCGGCGCCGAGGCAGTGGCGCGCCCACGAACGGCGGATCTCGGCGCGCGCCTCTTCCAGCAGCGCCTCATTCGTCGTGTTTTCCCATTGAACGAGTTGTTCGATCAGGCGAAAGAGGCGCCGCCGTTCGCGCTCCTGCGCTTCAGGGGTCGGGAACTCCTCCGGGACAGCGGAAGGGTCATCAACCAGTTGGGCGAAGATTACGGCGCGCGCTGCGGCGAGCGGACGGCGCGCCCACCAGAGATGGAGCGTCGACGGATGACCGTGGCGGATCGATTTTTCACGCGCCGCTGCGGCGTTGATCGCATCGAGCGGCAGGGCGACGTCGATCAGTTTTTTGCGGTACACTGGCATCTCCTTTATCCCACATCCACGCGCCACACGTGCGCAGCCCGGCGCGCCAGCTCCTGTTGACGGCGTTCCAGCAGCGCCATAGTCCACTCTTCCGGTGCGAGTTCGGGAATGCGCCGGGTGACCTCGTAGCTGCTCTGACGGTAGAGGTCAATCTTTTCGTGGTAGACCGCATTGGCGGCGCGGCGATTCGCCGACGCCTCCAGCAGCGTCAGATTGCCCAGCCGGTAGAGGGCGGCTTCCCACTGAGTGCGCGGAAAGAACGCCTCCCACTCGTGCGACGGGTTTTCGGGCAAAATATGCTCAACGGTTGCCGGATCAGTGTCGGGATCGCAATAACGTCCTGACAGATCGCTTTCGATGTTCGAGAGAATGTATTTTGCCAGTTTTTTGCGCTGTCCACTGGTATCAATCGTCATTGAGGCGAAATCCGAGATAAACTTGGCGTCATCAACATACATTGGCGCAAGCAACGAAAACACGGCTGCTGGCGTTGATGCCTGTCCATTCAAAATCGCTTTTGCCGCCTCGTGTGCAACCGATTCCATGACATTTGGATTCAAGCCGCTGACTATCAGGTAACGAAAGACGATGACCGTTACCATGTGGAGCACACGAACAAAGCCATCCCGTGGAAAACGCTCCCACGCCGCAAACAAGACCGGCGTCATCTGGCGCACGCGAAACAGGTTCAGATCGCGGATCAATGGGCGCGCATCCGGCAATTCGATCCAGTAACCGTGGGTTGGATCAGCAAGCGCTGCAAACAATTCGGCGCGACCTTCAAGCGCGTCGAGCAGAGCGAACACATGCATCGGCTCACGCACCTGGTCGCGCACCAGCTTAAACAGCCGCTGACTGCGCACTTTGGGCTGCTCGCAGAGGAGATGATAACGGAGGAATTCGGGGAAGCGCTCCTGCGTCACTGTGGCGATCAGCGCGCGCCAGCGACGTTGCAACGCCTCCTGATCGCTTTTCACCCGAATCCTGGAAAAGAGATAGTTCTTGAGCAGATCAGTCGTAGTTAACTCCAGACCTCGCGCATTCAGGGTCTCGAAGACGATATAGGCGTTCAGTTCATCAGCGACCGTGATCAGGATAAACAGCAGTTGGCGGGCGGCCGTTTCCGACAATATCTGCGCAATTGCCCTGCCATCGCGCTGAATATCCGGCAGGCTCGTGAGACGGCCCTTATAATACTGGAAACACTCCCAGAGCAATCGGTTGGACCTGGCAAGTCCGCGAGGATTGCGTGGAGTTCGCAATTGCACCAGATAGTCCTGGTAGAAAGGATTATCGGTTTCGTTCAATGTGAGCCGGCTGCTTTCTATCAGCGATGCCGGGTCTCGCTCGCCAATGAAGCGATTGCGCAACTCTTTGGCGCGTTCGCGGTTATTTTCGGCATCAATCCCCTGTTGCGCCAGATCGGACAGCAGACTGATCACCGCCAGCGCCAAAATGCTGAGCGTCGCCATGCGCTGCTGACCATCAATAATGAAAAAATCGCGGTCGCTGGCTTCCTGGACCACCAGCGCGCCCATATAATGGCGATCGTCCGGCGTCTGACGCAGGGCGAGAATATCATTCCACAGGTCTTCCCATTGTTCTTCCGTCCATGAATAATCGCGCTGATAGGGCGGCACACGATAGTGCTTGCCGTTGCCGATCAGTTCCAGAAAACTGATCGTGCGGGTATTCAGCATAGTGGCCATTCCCATAGAGTCTCTTCCTTTCCTGGACATGCTGCGAGTCGCCGTTACGACGGCGGACTCGCGTGCGCCAGCAGTTCGGAGAGCGCGTAGGTAACGCTCGTCACGCCGAAATCAGGTTCGCGGCGGAACGGGCGACGGATGTAGTGTACCCGATGCTGGTCATTATCGAGAAACTCGACGATCGCCAGGATGTAGTCGTCGGGCTTGTTCAGGCTGGTCAGGATTTCGTTCCGGGTCACAGTAATCGTTGTTGCTCCGGCGACGCGCCCCTTGACTTCGATCAGGCGCAGTTTGCCGCTTCCCGGCGTGCGGCTTTCGATGTCGTAGCCGAGCCGTTCGGTTTCACGGTCCACCGGCTCGTAGCCAAGGCGCCGCTCGATCTCCATCACAATGGCGCGAGCGCGCGCGGCGCTTTCCTGTGTTTCCACCGGCGTTGCGGGGTGCAGCGCGTCCGGGATGCCGCGCATCCGCGCCAGCAATCCCGCCGGTACGACCACGATCCCGCCCAGCACAACCGGCGGCAGCGCGGAGATCTGCGCCTCGCGGTCGAGTTCGGCGAGGCGTTTTTCGAGCCGCGCCTGCAATTCATCGGCGCGCCGCCGCGCTTCCCGCCACCCCCCTCCCTTGTTCCCTCCCCCTGCAGGGGGGAGGGTCAGGGAGGGGGACTCCCTGAGCTTGAGCTCCTCCGCACGGTGATCCCAATAGGCGATCTCTTTGGTCAGCCGGTCTTTGACCGCGGCGCGGGTCTTGGCGATCCACGCCAGCCGCCGGTTCTTCACCTCAGCAATATGATCCGGCACGAGGGTTCGAATGGCGTGGTTCAGCGCGACCTTCTCCAGGTCTCTGGCGATCCAGGCGCATTCAGGTTCGGCAAGAATCGCGGCGACATCGGGTTCGTCGTCGCGCAGCGGACGGTAGTCGAGATAGGGAGCGTACTGCGGATGGCGCACTATCCACCCTTCACCCTCTCCAGCGGTGCTGGAGAAGGGGAAAGGGGGTGAGGACAAGTTCGCCGGCGCAATCTCGACGTACACCATGCGGCGCGAGATGGTGCGCGGTTCGCCCGATGCTGTGAGATGCGCGTCGCGGATGGCGTGCTCGAGCGTGAAGAGGACGCGCGGCTGAACGCCAGGATCGCGGTCGTCCACCAGCACCGTTCCGCGCTTGAGCAGGTCGCGGTGACGTTCGAGCGTCAGGTCGAGCACTGCGTCGAGCAACGGATGCCCGGGGCACACAAAAGCGGCAAGCGGCTGCCCCGGCGGCGCGATCAGATCCTTCTCGAAGACAATCCGCTCATAGCGCGGCAGCACCGCCTCACCCGCGCCGATCTGCCGGTCGCGGGCGCGGATGGGCGCGGGTACGTGGGTGATTTCGTAGCGCCGTGGCTCGCGCTGGCGGATCGTTCCGCCGAGACGCCGGAAGGCTTCCAGAAAGAACGACTCGATGTAGTGCGGTTGCAGACGGCGCGCCTCGGCGCGCTCCATCTCTTCGCGCACCCGCGCAACGCGGCTGATGTCCATCACCTCGTGCGCCAGGGCGCGCTCCTCAATCAGGGTCTCGAGGCGGGTGCGGTCGACGCCGCCGGCAATCGCCTGATCGAGACGGGCGCGCACCTCGGGGCAGTCGCCGTATCGGATGGCTTCAATCAGCAGATCGCGCAGCGGCTTGCCGTCGAACTGAAGTTTGCCGAGCACGTCGAAGACCTGCCCGCCGAGCGCCTGGCGCGCTTCTTCGAGTTTGTCGAGCAACCGTCGGTACACGTCGCCTTCGCGCGTCTCAATCGCCACCAGATTCCACAGATGGCAGACCTCCGTCTGCCCGATGCGGTGGATGCGCCCAAACCGCTGCTCGATGCGGTTCGGATTCCAGGGGAGGTCGTAATTCACCATCAGATGAGCGCGCTGCAGGTTGATCCCTTCGCCTGCGGCGTCAGTGGCGATCAGCACCCGCACGTCAGGGTCGTGCAGGAAGGTCTCCTGCGCCTTGCGCCGCTCTTCGCGCCCCATGCCGCCATGGATGGCGACCAGCGCCTCGGCGCGCCCCAGCAGCGTGCCGATCTTCTGTTGCAGGTAGGCGAGTGTATCGCGGTGCTCGGTGAAGATGACCAGCTTCTGATGGGGCGACGGGGTTGGCTTCGGGAGCGGACCGGCGCCGTAGGGCAACGGCGCCTCTGCCAGACGTCCCTGCGGTGCGCCGAGCCTGTCGGCGTGCAGACCGATCGGGGTGAAGATTTCTTCCAGCAGGTTCGCCAGTTCGCGCCACTTGGCATCCTGCCCGCTGCGGCGCACTGCGGCGGCGAGGTCCTCCAGGCGCCTGAGCGTGGCGATTTCGGTCTTCAATTCGGCGACGGTTGCGGCAGCCGTGGCGTTGTCGAGCACCTCTTCTTCCACCTGCGCCGCCTCAGCGTCGGGCGCGTCCTCAAGCTCCTCGATCTCGTCGGCGCCGAGCGTCGGACCGGCCGCCAGCGCACCGCGTTGCAGCAGTTCCTCTTCGCGCAGGCGTTTCTCCAGCCGCTCGCGGCGGCGACGCAGCGACTGATAGATCGCCTCCGGCGACGAGGCGAGCCGTCGCTGCAGGATGGTGAGCGCAAACCCGACGGTCCCGGCGCGCCGGTTGTCGTTGAGCGCCTCCGCCCGTCCCCATTCCTGGCGCACATATTCGGTGACCTCGCGGTACAGGTGCGCCTCGGCGTCGGAGAGGCGGTAGGGAACCGTGTAGGCAATACGTTCCGGGAAGAGCGGGCGACCGTCGAACTTCAGCAATTTTTCCTTGACCATGCGCCGCATCAGGTCGGACACATCGACCTGATGCACGCCATCGCGGAAGCGTCCTTCGAAGCGGTCGCCATCGAGGAGCGCCAGGAATAACTGGAAATCCTCCTCCTTGCCGTTGTGCGGGGTTGCCGTCATGAGCAGGAAATGGCGCGTCAGACTGGAGAGCAACTGTCCCAGCCGGTAGCGTCTGGTGTACTTAATCTCGCCGCCGAAGAAGGTGGCGGACATTTTGTGCGCCTCATCGACCACCACCAGGTCCCAGCGGCAATCGGGAGCGGCCAGTTTCTGCTGAACGTCATCATCACGCGCCAGTTTGTCGAGTCGCGCAATTGCGAGCGGATGTTCGAGGAACCAGTTGCCGGTGCGCGCGGCTTCAAGCCCGTCGTTGGTGAGAATGTCAAATGGCAGGTGAAAACGTTGCGCCAGTTCATCCTGCCACTGCTCGACCAGACTCCCCGGACAGACGATCAGGCAGCGCCTGACATCGCCACGCACAATGAGTTCTTTGATCAGCAGCCCTGCCATAATCGTCTTGCCCGCGCCGGGGTCATCGGCGAGGAGAAAGCGCAGCGGCTGGCGTGGCAGCATCGCCTCGTACACCGCAGTAATCTGGTGCGGCAGCGGTTCGATGAGCGACGTATGCACCGCCAGCAGCGGATCGAACAGGTGCGCCAGGCGGATGCGGCGCGCCTCGGCGACCAGGCGATAGAGCGCGCCATCGCCATCGAAACTCCACGGACGGCCAGCAGCGGCGACTTCCAGCCGCGCCTCGTCATGGCGGAAGAGGATCTCGTCGGCGATACGACCGTCGGGCGTGCGGTAGATCAGGGTAAGCGCGTCGGCGCCGTGCCACTGCACGCTTACAACCGTCACTGTCGTGTCGGGAAGGATGCCGCGCACCACGGCGTCGGGCTGTAACTCTTCCAGGGTCATACGGCGAATGTCCTTCTGGAATGCGTCTGCGAGCGGCGCGCTGCATTCCTGGCGGCCATCCGACCGGGAATGCACGCAGTCACGCCGTCATGAGAGAGATAAGGCAATCACGCGTCCGCGTTTGAACGTCGAATTGTCTGTTAATTTGAAAACGTTTCGTGCAAACCGCAGGTCACGGTTAAGAGAGGATTATACATGATGAGGAGCG
>JANWXL010000334.1 GCA_025055265.1 Roseiflexus sp. | reverse complement strand
AATAGTTCCTTCGGCAACCTGCTCCAGTAACGCAGCGCTGTTGCCAGTGACAATGCGAGTGCGGCAGTGCGGCGCGCGTTCGCGGTAGCGGCAGAGAATCTCCGGCAGCAGGTAGGTTGCCAGCGTCTGCCCGACTCCCAGGCGCAGGGTGTGCGCCGCGACGCCGGCCGCAGTGCGCGTCGCCTGCAACGCCTCATCCGCCAGCGACGCCAGCCGGTCGGCATATGGCAGCAGCGCTTCGCCAGCCGGGGTCAGCCGCAGGCGCCGGGGACCGCGTTCGATCAGGGGCGCACCGACTGCATCTTCCAGCGCACTGATCTGCTGCGACACTGTCGGTTGCGCCATGTGCAACTGTTCGGCAGCGCGGGTGAAACTTCCTGCTCGCGCCACCGCCACAAATATCCGCAATCGGTGAAGGTCGAAGGACATTGCGTTCCTGTTATCAAGATTCTCAATGAATGTATTATAAATCATTGTTTCTATCAATGGTTCAATTCTGTTATACTTTAGTCAAAGCATTGCAAAGGAGCAAACCCCATGAATACGCTGCACGATCCGTTCAACGCCCGCGCGCCGCTGGTCGTCGGCGGGCAGACGTTCATCATCTACCGGCTCGACGCGCTGGCGCGGCGCGTCGGCGCTGACCTGGCGCGGCTGCCGTTTTCGATCAAAGTGCTGCTGGAGGCGCTCTTGCGTAATGTCGGCGATGGCTTCACCACCATCGACGACGTTGAAGCGCTGGCGCAATGGACCCCGGCGAGCGCCGGGCAGCGCGAGATAGCGTTCAAACCGGCGCGGGTGCTGATGCAGGATTTCACCGGTGTTCCGGCAGTGGTCGATCTTGCGGCGATGCGCGATGCAATGGCGCACCTCGGAGGCGACCCGGCAAAGATCAATCCGCTCGTCCCGGCGGACCTGGTGATCGATCACTCGGTCCAGGTTGATGCCTTCGGTCACGGGATGGCGCTCGTGCTGAATGCGCAACTTGAGTTTGAGCGCAATCGTGAGCGATACGAATTTCTGCGCTGGGGGCAGCAGGCGTTTGCGAATTTCCGCGTTGTGCCGCCTGCCACCGGCATCTGCCATCAGGTCAACCTCGAATACCTGGCGACGGTGGTGATGACGCGCGAGATCGACGGCGAACTGGTTGCCATGCCGGATACGCTGGTCGGCACCGACAGTCACACAACGATGATCAATGGTCTGGGGGTGTTGGGCTGGGGCGTTGGCGGCATCGAAGCCGAAGCCGTGCTCCTGGGGCAGCCGCTGGCGATGCTGACGCCAGAGGTCGTTGGAGTGAAACTGACCGGCGCGCTGCGCCCCGGCGCCACTGCTACCGACCTGGTGTTGCACGTGACCGAGATGCTGCGTAAGCACGGCGTGGTGGACAAGTTCGTTGAGTTTTGCGGTCCCGGTTTGAATTCGCTTAGCCTGGCGGATCGCGCGACAATTGCGAATATGGGGCCGGAGTATGGCGCCACTTGCGGCTTCTTCCCGGTTGACGCCGAGACCCTTGCCTACCTGCGCGGCACCGGTCGCTCCAACGATCTGGTGGCGCTAGTCGAGGCGTACTGCCGCGAGCAGGGACTGTTCCGCACCGATGACTCGCCGATCCCGGAGTTCAATACGCTGCTCGAACTCGATCTAAGCACCGTCGAACCGAGTGTCGCCGGTCCGCGTCGTCCACAGGACCGCGTGCCGTTGACAAACCTCAAGGAGTCGTTCAATCAGGCGATGCGGAAGGTGTTCGGGCGCGATGTGCCGGAGTACGAGGGGAATGGCGAACGCCAGCGCGAACGTCGCGATCTGTACGTGGCATCGCGCGTGCCGGTGACGCTGAACGGGCGTGAAACTTCGCTGACCCACGGCTCGACGATCATCGCTGCGATCACGTCCTGCACCAACACCTCGAACCCGTCGGTCATGATCGCCGCCGGGCTGCTGGCGAAGAAGGCGGTCGAGAAAGGGTTGAGCGTGCCGCCCTACGTGAAGACCAGCCTGGCGCCGGGGTCGCGGGTGGTCAGCGAGTATCTGGCGCAGTCCGGCTTGCAGGCGTACCTCGATCAGTTGGGGTTCAACGTCGTCGGGTACGGTTGCACCACCTGCATCGGCAACAGCGGTCCGGTCGCCGACGAGATCGCGCAGGCGGTCAAAGCGGGCAACCTGGTAGTCAGCGCCGTGTTGAGCGGCAACCGCAACTTCGAGGGGCGCATCAACCCGGTGGTGCGCGCCAACTACCTGGCGTCGCCGCCGCTGGTCGTCGCTTTTGCGATTGCCGGAACGGTGGACATCGACATGAACCGCGAGCCGCTCGGCGTCGGCGCCGATGGCGAACCGGTCTACCTGGCGGACATTTGGCCCTCTGCGGAGGAGATCGCCGGGGTGATGGCGGCGTCGCTCAACGCCGACCTGTTCCGCCAGCAGTATGCGAATGTCTTCACCGGCAACGAGACCTGGAACGCCATTCCGGTGAGCGGCGGCGATCTGTACGCCTGGGATCCCGACTCGACGTACATCCAGAATCCGCCGTACTTCCGCACTATGACGCGCGAGGTTCCGCCATTATCGTCTATTCGGGGGGCGCGCGTGCTGGCGTTGCTGGGGGATAGCGTCACGACCGACCACATTTCGCCAGCGGGAAGCATCGCCAAAGACAGCCCGGCTGGTCAGTACCTGATCGCGCGCGGCGTGCAACCGGCGGATTTCAACTCCTACGGCGCGCGGCGCGGCAACCACGAGGTGATGATGCGCGGCACGTTCGCCAACATCCGCCTGCGCAATGCGATGGTTCCCGGCGTGGAGGGCGGCTGCACTGTCTACCTGCCGACCGGCGAGCAGATGAGCATCTACGACGCAGCGATGCGCTACCAGGCGGATGGCACGCCGCTGCTGGTGCTGGCGGGCAAGGAGTACGGCACCGGCTCCTCGCGCGACTGGGCAGCGAAAGGGACGTTCCTGCTCGGCGTGCGCGCCGTGATCGCCGAGAGTTTTGAGCGCATTCACCGCTCGAACCTGGTGGGCATGGGGGTGCTGCCGCTGACGTTTATGCCGGGCGAAAGCTGGCAGTCGCTCGGCATCACCGGGCGTGAAATCTTCACCATCGAGGGCATTGAAACCCTGCGTCCCGGACAGGAACTGACCGTGCGCGCGCAGCGACCTGACGGCTCAGAGTTCACGTTTATGGTCAAAGCGCGGATTAACTCGGAGGGGGAACTCGCGTACTACCGGCACGGCGGCATTCTGCACTACGTGCTGCGCCAGCTGGCGGAGCAGGAAGAACCGGCGGCAGTGTGAGCGCCGAGAACCAGGAACCGAGAACCAAGAACCGAGAACCAAGAACCGAGAACCAAGAACCGAGAACCAGGAACTGAGAACAATGGAGTAGACCTGTGCCGCCACGCCGCGCATCCTCTGAGCTGTGGGCTGATCGGTTTGTACAGTAAGTTTTCCGGTTGAGCGCAGCGAAGCATCTACCTCGTCATGATCAGGTACGACCTTCGCTGCGCTTGCGGCAAAAAGCAAGAAGACTTCGTTTGCGAATTTTTTAAGAAAATAATCCAGTATCGCCGGATCTAGCCCGCGCAGGCGGGCTTCGCAACCGTAGCCCGCGACTTCAGGCGCCGGGCGGTTGGGTGGATAGCGGAATAATTATTCAAAAACCATCAGCCACCAGGCGCAGTGCGAATGCCAGATTATGTGGTGAATGTTCATCAGCCGCCGGGCGCAGCGCGAATGCCAGATTATGTGGTGAATGTTCATCAGCCCGCAGCACTCCAGCTATGCCGGACTATATCCTTACAGCACAGTGAGCGTCGAGTTGACCAATCTGTGTATCATGAATGCGGATGGCGTCACTCGTCACCTGTCGCTCATCACGAACTATGCATGCGCCGCATCGAGAATTGTTGACAGTTGTTCCTGGACTGGACTATGCCGCGCTGATTGCATTCCTGGAGACGCAATCGGATGTTGCGGCAGCGTATCTGTTCGGCTCACTGGCACAGGGACGCGCCGCACCCGGCTCAGATATCGACCTCGCCATTCTGCTGCGTCCGCTGGACGCAACCGTTTCGCTCGAACGCCGATTGCAGTTGATCGAGGGGGTTGAGCGTTGTGCGGAGCGGCGCGTTGATGTGGTGACACTCAACAATGCGCCGTTGCTCGTGCGGCGCGAAGTCCTGCGCCACGGACGGCTGCTCTACGAACGCGATCGCGCAGTGCGCGTCGAGTTCGAGGTGCGCACCGGAAAGCTGGACGCCGACCTTGCGCCCATGCGCGCCTTCTTTGCTCAGGCGCTATTCCAGGAGATTCGTGATGGAAGGTTCGGTCAAAGACGACATCGTTCTGGA
>JANWXL010000329.1 GCA_025055265.1 Roseiflexus sp. | reverse complement strand
AACAGTATGCGCGGGGTGCACGCGGTCTTTCACGCGCCGCAGGGCGACGACTACGTGAATCCGATCTTCACGATGCTCGAGCGCACCCCCGATTTTCCGCGCATGACAACCAGTGTCGTCAGCGGGCGTGATCTGGCGCAGGGAACCGTGCGGCTGCCCGAAACGCTTCGTCAGGTCGACGCGCAGGTGCAGCCGGATCTGATCGTCGTGTGCGCCAGTTGCTCGACCATTCTGCTTCAGGAAGACCTGGAGCGCATGGCGCGCAGCGCCGGAACGCGCGCGGAAACGCTGGTATACGACGCCAATCCCTATCGTATGCAGGAGGTTCGCTCCGCCGATGGATTGTTCACGCTGCTAACGCAACGCTTCGCACGTTCGCAGCCGCCGACGTCAGCCCCAAGCGTCAATATCCTCGGTCCGGCGTCGCTCGGCTTCCACAACCGCAGCGACCTGATCTGCCTGCGGCGGATGCTGGCGACCCTCGGCGTGCAGGTCAATGTCGTCGCGCCCCTTGGCGCTTCGATCCGCGATCTGGAGCGTCTCCCGGCAGCCTGGGCGACGATTGCGCCCTACCGCGAACTGGGGCAGAACGCTGCGCGCTGGCTCGAGGAGCAGTTCGGCGTCCCGGCGCTCACCGACGCGCCAATCGGCGTGCAGCCGACCCTGCGCTGGCTGCGGCGCCTGGTCGAAATGCTCAACGATGCCGGTGAACGGTTGCAGCGCCTGACAACCCCGCTGCGCCTGCCGCCGCTGACTGCCTTCTCGCTCGATGGCATGAGTGCGCCGAGTTCGGTCCCCTGGTTCGCGCGCACCGCCGACATGGAAAGTTACAGCATGAAGCGCGCCTTCGTCTTCGGCGACGCCACGCACACCGTCGGCATGGTGAAGTTCTTGCGCGATGAGCTGGGAATGCAGATCGCCGGAGCGGGAACCTATCTGGAGCATGAGGCGGACTGGGTGCGCCAGGAACTCCAGGGCTATCTGCCTGCCGATGAGAACGGATCGACCGACGCCGCCTTTCTGGTGACCGAAGTGTTCCAGGATGTTGCGCGCCGCATCGCCGACCTTTCGCCCGAACTGGTCTGCGGTACGCAGATGGAACGGCATGCCTGTCGCAAACTCGACATCCCGTGCATGGTGATCGCCCCGCCGACGCACATCGAAAACCATCTCCTGAGTTACCGACCGGTGCTCGGCTTCGATGGCGCTGACGTGCTGGCGGATGTGGTCTACACCACAGCGACGCTGGGGATGGAGAAGCACCTGATCGACATGTTTGGCGATGCGGGGCTGGATTACGAAGAGCCGAGAACTGGGAACCGAGAACCGGGAACTGAGAACCGAGAACTGAGAACCGAGAACCGAGAACCGAGAACCGAGAACCGAGAACTGAGAACCGAGAACCAGGAAGCTGGAACCGGGAAGCTGGAACCGGGAACTCAGAATGGGGAACCGAGAACCGGAGAACCGTCTATTGCGGGTACGACATCAAACGGTGGCGCTACTGGTTTGGCAGTCGATGCCGCCGGTCAGGTCCTCGCATCATCACCCCGTTCTGTCACGCCGGTCTGGTCGCCGGAGGCGCAGGCAATGCTCAAGAAGGTGCCGTTCTTCGTGCGTGGACGGGTGCAGAAGAACGTTGAACGATATGCGGCGCAACACGGGTATGCCACGATTACCGCCGAGGTTCTGGTTGAGGCGAAAGAGGCGCTTGGCGGTTGAAACGCTGGCGGAGGAAAGGTATGAGTCTCACGCTTGCCATCTATGGAAAAGGCGGTATCGGTAAAAGTACGACGAGTTCGAACCTTTCAGCAGCGATGGCGCTCAAAGGCGCGAAGGTTCTGCAGATCGGCTGCGATCCAAAGCATGACAGCACCTTTGCGCTCACCGGTGCGCTTCAGCCGACCGTCATCGATGTGCTGACCGAGGTTGACTTTCATCACGAAGAGGTGTCGGTCGAGGACGTGGTGCACACCGGATTCGCCGGAGTGGACACGCTCGAGTCGGGCGGTCCGCCGGCTGGCAGCGGCTGCGGCGGCTATGTTGTCGGCGAGACGGTCAAACTGCTGCACGAGTTCGGTCTGTACGACAAATATGACGTGATCGTGTTCGATGTGTTGGGTGATGTGGTGTGCGGCGGGTTCTCGGCGCCGCTGAACTACGCCGATTACGGCGTCATCATCGCCTGCAACGACTTCGACAGCATTTTCGCCGCCAACCGTCTGTGCCTGGCGATCAAGCAGAAGAGTGCGCGTTACCGCGTCGAACTGGCGGGGATTATCGCCAACCGGGTGGACTATGAACTCGGCGGCGGCACTGCGCTCCTGGAACAGTTCGCTGCGACCGTCGGCACGCAGATCATCGGGCGGGTGCCGTACCACGACCTCATTCGCCGCTCGCGGTTGATGGGCAAGACTCTCTTCGAGATGGAAGGTCCCGGCAAAGAGGAGTGTACCGCACCATTCCTGGAAATGGCGGAGTATCTGCTGAATCGTCCGCGCTCGACGGTGCCGAAGCCGCTGGGTGACCGTGAAATCTTCAATGTGATCGGCGGATGGCGATGATCGACGTTACTCGACATAAACAGCAGTTGCGCGACTACTTCGATGGCGACGGCTTTCGGCGCTGGAGCGCAATCTACGGCGACGCCGAGGTGTCGCGCGTCCGGCGCACAATCCGCGTCGGGCATGCCCGCATGCTGGCGCGCGCCGAAGCCTGGCTGCTGGAATGGATCGGCGCGACGGGGCGCACGCCGCTGACGATGAACGCGCTCGACGCCGGATGTGGCACGGGCGTCTTCAGCATCATGCTGGCGCAGCACGGCATGCAGGTCACAGCGGTCGATATTGCGCCGCAGATGGTCGCCGCCGCCGCAGATCGCGCACGAGCGGCGGGGGTGGCGCAGCGGGTGACCTTTACGGCTGGCGACATCGAAGACGTCAATAGCGCATTTGATGTAGTCGCGTGTTTCGATGTCCTTATCCACTACCCGCAACCGGCGTTCGATCAGTTGCTTGGGCATCTGGCGCAGCGCACCAGTGGACTGTTATTGTTCACGTATGCGCCATATGAGCCGCTGCTCGCTGCCATGCACTGGATCGGCGGCTTCTTCCCGCGCGCCCACCGGCGCACCGAGATTCGGATGATCCGCGAGCGGGATGTACGCCATACCGTCGCCAGGTACGGGTTGTGCGTCGGTCGAATCGAACCGATCCGCAGCGGGTTCTACCACGTGAACCTGGTGGAGGCGATGCGGGGATGAGGCGAGAGGCAAGAGACGAGAGACGAGAGGGGGTAACGGCGGGAACGCCACAGACCTTTGAGGTCTACGCCAGGGATCGGGTTCCGCCGTTGAACGTCACTGGCGGAAAAGCTCGCACCTACTCCAGGGGACGGCGCGCGACCTCAAAGGTCTAAAAACAATTATTCCTTGTACCTGTAGTAACGAATATGAACTACATGAGCGAGGGCGTATGAATCGATCACTTCTGGCGTCGCTAGCGATTGTTACCGGCGGGCTGTGGCTCTGGTATCGCCGTGAGAGGGTTCTGGAAGGCGAGGGAGTGGTGCATCTCCAGAG
>JANWXL010000308.1 GCA_025055265.1 Roseiflexus sp. | reverse complement strand
ACGTCTGGTATGAGTGCGACTGTCCTGATCATCGAAGACGAAGCCAGTATTCGCACGGTTGCGCGCGCCTATCTTGAGCAGGCCGGATTTCGCGTGCTGCTGGCGCTCAGCGGACCGGAAGGTCTGGAGCTGGCGCGTCGTGAGCGCCCCGATCTGGTCATTCTCGACCTGAACCTGCCGGGGATGGACGGGATGGAAGTCGCTGCGCGGCTGCGCCAGGACTCGGATGTGTTTATCATCATGCTGACGGCGCGCAGCGAGGAGAGCGACCGGGTCGCCGGGCTGCGCATCGGCGCCGATGACTATGTGATCAAGCCGTTCAGCCCGCGCGAACTGGTGGCGCGCGTCGAGGCCATCCTGCGCCGACGCCGCTCTGTAACCCCGGCGATTGACTCCACGCTGCGCTTCGCGCACGTGCAGATCGACCCGGACCGGCGTGAAGTCACCGTCGGCGATCAGGTCATCGACCTGACGACGACCGAGTTCGATGTGCTGCTGGCGCTGGCGCGGCGTCACGGCAGGGTGTTGAGCCGCGAACAGATCCTCGACATGGTGTGGGGGAACGATTTCTATGGCACCGACCGCGTGGTGGATGTGTACGTCGGGCAGGTGCGCCGCAAACTCGAGGCGGTCGCTGGCGTTCCGCTCATCCAGACGGTGCGTGGCGTGGGGTACAAATTCATTGACACGGCAGTGTAATCGCATGGGGCTGTGGCGACAACTTCGCTGGCGCATTATTGCAGCGCAAATGCTCGTTGTGCTGGTCGGCGTCGTAACGCTGATCGTAACAGCGGACATTCTGGCGGCGCGCACGGTTGATCCTGCACTGCTGCCCGCTTTTGAGGAGGCAGTGATCCAGGCGCTGGTCGTCGCTGCGCTGGCGGCGGCGATCGTCGGTCTGGGAGCAAGCCTGCTGCTGGCGCGCGAGATTCTGCGACCGCTCCGTCAACTGGCAGTCAGTAGTCGTCGGATCGCAAACGGACACTACGATGAACGGGTGACTGTGCCGTTGAGCGACGAACTGCGCGATGTCGCGCAGAGTTTCAACCAGATGGCTGAGGCGCTGGCGCAGGTCGAGCAGCAGCGCGTGACCCTGATCGGCAACGTGGCGCACGAGTTGCGCACGCCGCTCGCCGGTCTTGAAGGGTACCTCGAAGGATTGCTCGACGGCGTGTTGCCGGGCGATCCTGAAACGATCAGCGCCATGCAACACGAAGTGCGGCGGTTGCGGCGGCTGGTCGACGACCTGCAGCACCTCTCGCGGGTCGAGGCAGGTCAGGTGACGATCCAGTCGCAGGTCTTTGACGTGGTGGCGCTGGTGCAACGTATCGTCTCCCAATTACGACCGCAAATCATCGAGCAATGCCTGGACATCGTCGTCGAAGCGCCGGATGGAGCAGTTCTGGCGCACGCCGATCCGGATCGAACGGCGCAGGTGCTGGTCAATCTGGTCGGCAACGCCATTCGCTACACCCCAGAGGATGGCTGCATCACCCTTCGCGTGCGCAGCGATGCGACTCACGTTCAGGTTGCAGTGGAAGATACCGGCATCGGCATTCCGGCGGAAGCGTTGCCCTACCTTTTCGAGCGCTTCTACCGCGTCGATCCGTCGCGCAGCCGGGCAAGCGGCGGCAGCGGGATCGGACTGACAATCGCGCGCCACCTGGCGCGGGCGATGGGGGGCGATATCACGGCTGCCAGCCCTGGCATTGGTAAGGGGAGCACTTTTACTCTGACCCTGCCGCGTAGCAAGGGTGATGAAGAGTACGGGTGTGATATGAAGAGCACACGGACTCACACGGATGCGACGGATTGACGCGGGTGATGAGAGCAAGCGACCGAGTCCGTGTAAGTCTGTCTCGATCCGTGTGAGCCCGTCTGGCGCCTGAAGTCGCAGGCTACGGTTGCGAAGCCCGCCTGCGCGGGCTCGACCGGGCGATACCGGATTATCTTCTCGAACTCCATGAGCCGCGGGCTACATGGACTTTGAATACATACTCTGCTATCCGCCTATCCGCCCGGCGCCTGAAGTCGCGGGCTACGGTTGCGAAGCCCGCCTGCGCGGGCTCGACTGGGCGATACCGGATTATTTTCTCAAGTTCCATAAGTCGCGGGCTATTGTTGCGAAGTCCGCCTGCGCGAGCTGGACGGGGCTATGGCGAATTATTTTCTCAAAAATCATCAGCCCTTGCTCAAGACGTGGAAGCCCCACAGGGGCTTTCGTGATCTCAGCCAGGGCTTCTGCTTGCGGTGCGAGTGTTTCCTGTCAATCATGTCTGCACCTCTACCCCCAACCTGACTGCAATTTGTGCTATACTCTTCTCATCCATCCTCTAAACCGAACCAGGAGGTGCAGGCTCTGCGCGGTTGAGCACCGGTATGGTACGGATGGGTCATTCTCCGCGTGACCGTCTTCCTTCGTGATCTGAAAGGCAGGGATGCTATGTTGACAACAAAGTGGTTGAAACTGTTCGGCGTCTTTTCGATCCTCGCGCTCGCGCTGGCTGCCTGTGGCGGAGCGCCAGCGCCCTCTCAGCCGACCGCCGCCCCCGCACAGCCAACGACCGCTCCGGCGCCGACCGGTGGCGGCAAACTCGAAATCTTCAGTTGGTGGACGAACGCTGGCGAAGCCGATGGGCTGAACGCCATGTTTGAGCTCTACAAGCAGCAGAATCCTGGCGTGGAAATCGTGAATGCCACCGTCGCCGGCGGCGCAGGTACGAATGCCAAGACCGTACTGAAGACCCGGTTGCAGGGCGGTCAGCCGCCGGATAGCTGGCAGGTGCACGCTGGCAAGGAATTGACATCGTATGTCGATGCTGGGCAAATGGTGCCGCTGACGCAGTTCTTCAAAGAGCAGGGCTTCGACAAGGTGATGCCGCCGAAGCTGCTCGAACAGATCACCTACAATGGTGAGATCTGGTCGGTGCCGGTCAACATCCACCGCTCGAACGTCCTCTGGTACAACATCAAGATCTTCCAGGAGAATGGTCTGACCCCGCCCAAGACCATTGACGACTTCTTTAAGGTGGCTGAGGCGCTCAAGGCAAAGGGGATCATCCCGCTGGCGGTTGGCGGTAAGGACCGGTTCGAGACGCCGCACCTGTTCGAGAGCGTGCTGCTGGCGGTCTTTGGACCGGAAGACTACCCCAAGCTGTTCCAGCCCGGCGCCGACTGGAGCGATCCGCGCGTTCGCCAGGCTGCGGAAATTGCCAAACGGATGCTGGAGTACTCCAACAGCGACCGCTCGTCGCTGGGGTGGGCTGACGCCGCGCAACTGGTGCTCGACGGCAAAGCGGCGATGACGATCATGGGCGACTGGGCGCATGGCTACTTCATCGGCAAAGGCGCGAAGGTCGGCGTCGACTACGGTTACGCTCCCGCACCGGGCAACGAAGGCGTCTTCATGTGGCTGTCGGACAGTTTTGGTCTGGCGAAGGGCGCGCCGAACCCGGATCAGGCGAAGGCATGGCTGGCGCTCTGCGGCTCGCGTGAAGGGCAGGACGCCTTCAACCCGAAGAAGGGGTCTATTCCGGCGCGCACCGACGCGGATGTGAGCCTTTACGACGAGTACCTGCAGTACTCGATTAAAGCCTTCAGCAGCGAGAAGCTGGTTCCAAGCGTCGTCCACGGCGCCGCTGCTCCCGAAGCGTATATGACCGAGTACGGCAACGCACTGAACGTCTTCGCCAGCGACCTTGACGTTGATGCCGTTGTCGAAGCGCTGAAGGACGCCGCGAAAGATCTGAAGTGACCTCATATGTATGCAACGGACGCGAAGAGACGTAGCACGCTACGTCTCTTCGCGTCCATCCGCAAAGGAGCACGCATGCAACAGGCAAAGACGCTCAGCGCACGTCCTGCCCGCCGGGTGCGCTGGATGAATCGGGATCGGGCGATTGCGCTGTTGATGATCGCCCCTTCGGCGCTGGCGATCGCCGTCTTCGTTTACGGCTTCATCGGCTGGACCGCCTATATTTCGATGACCGACTGGCGGGGACTGGCAATATCCACGTCGTTCGTCGGGTTCGACAACTATCTGACGATCTTCAGCACGGGGCGCTTCCAGACGAACATCCGCAACCTGATTGTCTTTACCCTCTTCTTTCTGGCGTCGTGCCTGGTCATTGGGCTGTTGCTTGCGGTGCTCGTCGATGCACGGATCCGCTTCGAGGGGTTCTTTCGCTCGGTCTACATCTTTCCGATGGCGCTGTCGTTCATCGTGACCGGCGTGGTCTGGCAGTGGTTGTTCGCGCCGGGCAACTGGCCCAGCGATCCGACCGGCATCAACCTGCTGTTCAAGCAGTCGGGTCTGGGATTTTTGCAGGCGGCATGGACGACTGACACGAATGTGGTGCCGGGATGGCGCATCGAAGGGTTACGCACCCGGATCGGCATTCCGATGGCGATGATCCCGGTCGTCGTCGCAGCGGTCTGGCAGATGTCGGGGTTTGTGATGGCGATGTACCTGGCAGGGTTGCGCGGCATCCCGGACGAGATCAAAGAGGCGGCGCGGGTCGATGGCGCGACTGAGTGGCAGGTGTTTCGCAACATTACGCTGCCAATGCTTCAGCCAATCACGCTGAGCGCAGTGATTATTCTGGGGCACATTTCGTTGAAGATTTTCGACCTGATCATCACAATGACCGGCGGCGCTCCCGGCAACAATACCGAGGTGCCAGGGCTGTACATGTATGAAATCACCTTCAAAGCCAACAAATTCGCCGAAGGCGCGGCGGTAGCGATGGTCATGCTGGTAGTGGTCGCGTTGCTGGTGGTGCCGTACCTGATCTACAACCGTCGGACAGAGGTGGAACGATGAGCAGTGTTGCCATACCCGCGCCGGGGCGACGGCGCGTCCGCTGGTCGCGCGTGGCCGTGTACGGCCTCATGATCGCATTCCTGCTCTTCTTTCTCCTGCCGGTCTATCTGCTGCTGATCACCAGTTTCAAAAGCTTCGACCAGGTAAGCCTCAGCCGGATGTGGGACCTGCCGACGAGTTTTTCGCTCGAAAGCTTCAACCGCGCCTGGAACGGCGGCGAAGGGGTGATCGGCATGCGCGGCAGTTTCTGGAACAGCGTGCAGATGGTCGTTCCGGCGACGGTGATCTCGTGCATTCTGGGATCGCTCAACGGCTACGTGCTGTCGAAATGGCGCTTCCCTGGATCGGAAACGCTCTTTACCCTGATCCTCTTTGGGATGTTCATCCCCTACCAGAGCGTCCTGGTGCCGCTGGTCGAAGTGCTGCGCGAAATCCGGCTCTATGCCACAATTCCTGGTCTGGTCCTTGTGCATGTGGTCTACGGCATTCCGATTACGACCCTGATTTTCCGCAACTACTATGCTACCGTGCCGAATGAACTCGTGGAAGCCGCGAAGATCGACGGCGCCGATTTCTTCGGCATCTACCGCAGCGTAATGCTGCCCCTCTCCGCGCC
>JANWXL010000260.1 GCA_025055265.1 Roseiflexus sp. | reverse complement strand
GCGAAGCGGAGCGGCTCATCGAAGATCGCCTGTGCCTGCGACTCGGTCAGGTAGCCGTGTTTGACCATCAGATCGAGGGTGATGCGCTGCCGTTGCTTCGCGCCCTCCAGGTTGCGCAGCGGATTGAGCGTCGTCGGCGATTGGGGCAGACCGGCGAGCAGCGTAGCTTCGCCCGGCGACAATTCCCACACATGCTTGCCGAAGTACGCCTGCGCCGCCGCCTCGACGCCGTATGCCCGGTTGCCATAGTAGACTTCGTTGAGATAGATGCCGAGGATCTGTTCTTTGCTGTAACGGCGCGCCACCTCAATCGCCAGGATGGCTTCGCGGAGTTTGCGGTCAAGGGAGAGATCATCGCGCTCTTCGGGTGACAGGAGCACGTTGCGCACCAACTGCTGGGTGATCGTCGAGCCGCCGCTGACAACCTCGCCCGCCTGATAGTTGAGGATCAACGCGCGCAGAATGCCCCGCAGATCGACGCCGGGATTCTCCCAGAACCCGGCGTCCTCAACAGCGACTGTGGCATCGATCAGGGTGCGGGGGATGCGGTCAAAGGGAACGACGGTTCGCCTGCCGCTCAGGGGATCAACCAGTTCGTAGAGCAGGGTTCCGTCACGCGCATAAATGTATCCGGTCTCCACTGGACGGTGACGCCCGATCTGCGCCGGGTCGGGGAGGTCGCGGCTATAGTGGCGGTACACGATGATGATCGCAGTCGCCGCCAGAATGACGATCACAATCGTCAGCTTGACGAACGCCAGAAACAGGCGCCAGAGGAAGCGGATCAGCCCTGCCAGAATTCGCTGGTAGACCGGTCTGCCGGGAGTTGCTGGCGGTGTGTGGCGCTTCATGTGAGAACTGAGAACCGAGAACTGAGAACTGAGAACTGAGAACCGGAGAGATGGCGCTTGTGCTGTCAGCGAATATGTTTGCTGTCAGCGAATAAACGAATACAGGGTCGAATAAGCGAATGGAAGCGAAGAAGCGAATAGAAACGAATGAATGCTCGTCTTCAACGGTCGTTGTCCAGCCACGCAATCCACTCCTGTTCCAGCGTCGCCAGGTCTTTCCCGTAGACCGCCTGATAATTCGCCGAACCTGGCGCACCGCTGCCGGTGACGTAGAGCGCATCGAGGCGTTCGCGCCCATACTGGTCGATGAGGAATTCAACGAAACTGGCCCACTGGTGGTAGAGCGCATTCATGACCGCTACCCCGCGTCCGGAATAGTGGGTGGCGAGCGGGTAGAAGACGCCGCTGGCGCGCTGCGTTCGGACGTAGCTGCGGAAATCGGGGTGACCGCCAAGCCAGTATGCACCCGCAGCCCACGTCGCCAGACCCTCCGACAGGATCAGATCGGCGCTGAGGTGGCGCGGTCCGTACCGGTCCTGTTGCAACTGGTGCGCATACTCGTGCGCCAGGATGGCAACTGCCCACCCGCGACTGATGCCGTTGCATGCGACGACCTGAACTCTACGGATATCGGTGTAGGCGATGCCGCTCAAGGCGCACCCGGCGTTCTGAACAAACTCAACGGTCAGCGGCGCTGTCAGCGAACTGCCGAAGCGTGCGGCGACGTACTCGTAGGCGCGCCGCGACTCTTCATCGAGTTGGGCGCGTTCCGCAACATAGAGTCCATCGCTTACGGTGACAGTCAGCAGCGATGAGTCAGCCACAGGCACAGCAACCCCGACGATCATCGGCGCCATTTGAGCGCCCTGGTTCCAGCGCGACACCACCAGCGGCTGCGGTTGGTTGAAGATGATCAGGGTCACACAGGCAACGATGGCGATCAGTGCGATCTGATTGAGTGACAGCGAGCGATGGTTCATAGCGAAAGAATTGTAGCATGGCATTATGACTGCGTGCCAGTTTAGCGAACGTCCCGGCATCTTCGCCCGACGGGTCCGGGCGTGAGTCGTTAGACGGCATCCTGGCGCTGCGGGCTGACAAGACTCAAGAAATGGATCTGGTACGCTGACGCTATCACGTCGCGCGCACTCTGCGCCTTGGGGCTAATGAAGGCTAAGAAATACATCTGGTAAACCTGTGCCGCCCGCTCGCCCGGCGCCTGAAGTCGCGGGCTACGGGTGCGAAGCCCGCCTGCGCGGGCTGGACCGGGCCAGGAGATACCGGATTATTTTCTCAAACTCCATAAGCCCTCGCTCAGGACGTGGAAGCCCCGTCTGGTCTTGCACGACCTCAGCCAGGGATTATGAACATTCAACCCATACTCCGGTATTCGCGCTGCGCCCGGCGGTTGATGGACTTTGAATACAAATTCCGCTATCCGCCCGCTCGCCCGGCGCCTGAAGTCGCGGGCTACGGGTGCGAAGCCCGCCTGCGCGGGCTGGACCGGGCCAGGCGATACCGGATTATGTTCTCAAACTCCATAAGCCCTCGCTCAGGACGTGGAAGCCCCGGCGGGGCTTGCACGACCTCAGCCAGGGCTTCAGCCCGCAGCGCCCCAGCAATACCGGACTATTTTCCTCATCTTCACCGACCCGCAGCGATACGGCTGTTCCCGACAGATTACGACCGCGCTCCTCACTCGACCGCCTCTTTGACACCAATGCCGCGGCGGACTACAATATCCGCTATTCTACTGAGGAGCACGTCTATGGGACTCTATCCGCCCGACGATCCATTTCTCATCAACACGTCTCTGTTCGGCATTCCAATCGTCGTGCGCTGGTACGGCGTCATTATTGTCAGCGGCGCGCTGCTGGCGGGATGGATCGCGGCGAAACGCGCACAACGGCGCGGGTATGACCCGGAGCATATCTGGAACCTGCTGCTGGTTGGGATGATACTCGGCATTATCGGCGCGCGCGCGTATTATGTGCTGTTCGAATGGCCCCGCTTCGCCGGGGCATCGTGGCTGGAGATCATCAACCCGGCGACTGGCGGGCTGGCAATCCACGGGGCGCTGATCGGGGCGCTGATCGCCGCAGCACTCTACACGCGCTGGCATCACCTGCCGTTGCGGGTCTTTCTCGACATTGCTATGCCGCCGTTTTTGCTGGCGCAGGCGATTGGGCGCTGGGGCAACTTTATGAACCAGGAGGCGTATGGCAGCCCGACCAGCCTGGGGTTCGGGGTGCTGATCGACGAAGAGCATCGCATCGGACCGTACCGCGATATGCAGCAGTTCCCGCCCGATACGCTGTTTCACGCCACATTCCTGTACGAGTCAGTGTGGAACCTGATCGGGTTTGGCATCCTGATCTGGCTGGAGCGCCGACTGCGCGACTGG
>JANWXL010000400.1 GCA_025055265.1 Roseiflexus sp. | reverse complement strand
GCGGACAGGCTCCCTTTGGCCAGCAATTCGGTCAGGGTGGCGCGGTCCGGGTCAGTCAGCGTGAGGTGTTGTTTTTTCATACTGCCAGGGTACATCATTTCCGAGCTAAACGCAAGAAAACTTGCTTGACAGACTACTAATGGTTTTTGAATAATTATTCCGCTATCCGCTCGTCCGCCCGGCGCCTGAAGTCGCGGGCTACGGTTGCAAAGCCCGCCTTCGCGGGCTAGATCCGGCGATACCGGATTATTTTCTCAAAAACAATAAGCCCTCGCTCAAGGCGTGGAAGCCCCAGAGGGGGCTTTCACGATCTCCGCTACCGGCTCTAGTTTGTTTTCTTCGCCTCTGTCGCAACATCACGCGGGTTGAGCAGGCGGCTCCAGTGGATCTCATCGAGCGTTGCGGGACCGGAGAGCGCCTTTTCAATGCACATATCCGCCATTTTCGTGACTGCCCAGCGGAAGAATTTCTCCTTGAGCGACCAGTAATCCATATCCGGCGCCGGGTTGGTGAAATCGATCGCGTAGGGCACGCCGTCCTTGATGGCGAACTCAACCGTGTTCATATCGTAGCCAAGCGCGCGGCAGAGGGTCAGCGCATCGCACACCACCCGCTCGTGCTCTTCCGGCGTCAGGTAATCCGGTTCATCGAAATAGCGGTGCGGATAGGGCGCACTCACATCGAACTTCATTACCAGCACATGTTCCCGCCCGATGACCAGGCAGCGCACATACTTATCCCAGTGAATGAACTCCTGCATCATCATGCATTCGGTGCCGCTCTCATTGTACGCCGCCCATAGCCCCTGCATGTCGTACACCTTGTAGACCTGCTTGAAACCGCCGCCAGCGTGCGGCTTCAGAATCAGCGGGAAGCCGCCAACATATTCGACGTGCTTTTCCCACGGAATGCGCGGCTCCAGATTGCGCAGCGACTCAACCGGGTGAATGGCGGGGATGTAGGAGTGCGACGGCAGTGCGACGGTGCGCGGATGGGCAATGCCAAGGCGCGTCGCAATCGTGGCGCCGGTGAACTTCTCATCGGCGCTCCACCAGAAGGGGTTATTGATCACGTGCGTGCCGCCAATCGCTGCCGTTTTGAGAAACGTCCGGTAGTACGGCACCTCGTGCGAGATGCGATCAACGATGACTGCATACCGCGGCTCTTCCGCCATACGGGTGCCGCTCAGTTTGACGAACTCAGCCGTGACGCCTGCGTTGCGCCGGTTGACTTCCTCGATGAACGCGGGGGGCCAGGTATTTTCCCGCCCGACCAGAATGCCAATTTTCAGGGTCACGCCTCACTCCTTGAGCGCAGGCGCGGAGCGTCAGTCCGCGCCATTGATATAAATACGGATCATCTGCTGCCAGTAGGGCCAGTCGTGCGCCCAGCCGTCCCACCAGCGCATGGCGTGCCAGATGCCTTTGCGCCAGAACGCCTCCGAGAGCGCGGCATTACTCGGCGCCAGCTCGTCATCACGCCCGATTGCCATGATAATATCCAGCCGACGCAGATCGTCGGCGTACTGACCCGGTTGCAGCCCGCCAATAAAATCGACCGGGTTGTGAAAGTACACTTCCTGGTCGTAGTAGCCATCCATGAACGAGCGAATGTCCATCAAGCCGGAGAACGCCAGAATACGGCTGAAACGCGTTGGATGGCGCAGACCGAAGAGCATTGCGTGGGTTGCGCCAAAGGAGCACCCGTGCACCATAATGAACGGATTGGGATTCTGGCGGCGGATGAACGGCAGCACCTCGTCGAGAATGTAGCGTTCGTACTGATCATGACGACGCAGACGATCGCGCGGATGGATCCAGCCGCAGTACCAGCTTTCCGCATCCACACTATCGACGCAGTATAGCTGAATCCACCCCTGTTCGATGTGATGACCAAGCGTGGCGACCATGCCGCGGTCCTCGTACTCAAAGAATCGACCGCGCGATGTTGGAAACACGATCACCGGCGCGCCAGCATGACCGAATACCAGCAGTTCCATCGATCTGCCGAGCGCCGGACTCTCCCAGCGATGATATGTGCGATGCATGAAGACTCCATTGTGTGAGGGAACACGCACACCATCCGGTGCAGCCGGGCAATGACGAATGGCGGCAGAGACGCGCTTGCCTCGTGTACGCGTTGTGGCTCGCAATGATACCGTAATCGCGCATCATCTGTCAATTCTTCGTGCATGTATGGTACAATCTTCATGCTGCCATGCAGCGCGTTCTCGCGGTGGGCAACGGTGACGACCGCTGTCGCGCTCATCGACAGGCATTATAGAATACGTCCATCGTGCAAGGAGGGCGCAGTATGCGTGATGATATCACGAACATCGCAATCGAGGATTATCTGGTCGAACTGATGCCGCCGCGACCACAGGCGCTGGCGGAACTGGAGCGCCAGGCGCGCGAACACGGCTGGCCCCTGGTGGGACCGGTCGAAGGGCAGTTGCTCTACCTGCTGGCGAAGATGCACGGCGCACGCGAGGCGTTGGAGATTGGCGTGGCGACCGGTTACGCCGCTATCTGGCTGCTACGCGCGATTGCGCCGAATGGCGGTCGTCTGACAGCGATCGAGCGCAACCCGGAACGGATCGCTCTGGCGCGCACCTACGTGGCGCACGCGGGCTACGGCGACTATTTCAACATTATCGAGGGGGAATGGTTTCACACCCTTGAGCAGATGGAAGGTCCTTACGACCTGATCTTTCTCGACATTCTTCGCCATCTGACCGGCGAACGCGAGTCGCTGCGCGCGCTCGACCTCTGCGTCTCGCGCCTGCGACCCGGCGGCCTGCTGATCGCCGACAACGTCCTGTGCAGCGCGCTGGTGCTGGAGGATGACGCAGCGCCAATTGTGCGCGGCATTCAGGAGTTCAACCGTGCGATCATGACCCACCCGCAACTCGAGGCGGTCATCGTGCCGCTGCGCGACGGCGTGGGCATTTGCCGCAAACGCGATTGACGCTTACAGTGTTGTACGACCGGTGATTGGGGCGCCGCCGACCGGACGGCGTCCCAATTCGCTGGCGATAATATGTGCACCCCAGAGGATCAACCCCAGGGTTCCGATCATGCCGATCGCTGCAGCCCACGATTGAGCGCGGAGCAGCAAGACGGTGTAGAGCGGTGCGCCGAGCAACCCGTGCACCAGTGCGCTCGTGAGGAGTGGCGCAGGCAGAATGACCGCCAGGAGCATGGGCCAGGCATAGTGGCGCGTGATCAGCAGCACTGCCAGCCCTCCCAGCGACACCAGACCATTCATTAAGCCAGCGATCACGCTGATGCTGATATCGAACGGCAGCGCGCCGCCATCAGCGTACTGCCACCAGCCAGCGCGCACACCGATGGTCTCGATCAGAATGTGGTAAAGCGTAAAGAGCACAAACGTTAAAGCCCCGGTGAAATAGCCGGAGATCCACCAGCGACGCTGGTAGAGAAAAAAAATCGCCAGCGGCAGCAGCATCAGCGTCCATCCCGCCAGAAAGATTGCTGTCGGCAGGGGGCGGTCCAGTGCGCTGAAGAAAGGACTGAGCGACGGATCGTAGGAGAACCCGTACAGACGTTGCCAGAGCGGCGAGAGGAGCGTGGCGACCTGCCCGGAGACCAGGGCGATCAGATAGTGCGGTTGACGATCACGCCATGCAAGCACCCCCGCAACGCCGAACGCGCCAATCGTAAACAACAGAATCCCGAGTTCCATCACGCCATCTCGTACTCGCGGATCTGACCGCCAACCAGAGTAAAGAGTCGATCCGTCAGACCGTGATCGCGCTGGATCGAGTCAATCTGGATCTGCGCCGCCACACTGCGCAAAATGTCGGGGTTGGCATCCCCCAGAGCAATCAGAAAATCACGGTTGGGAACGCCGATCACCAGTTGACCGCACACCTGCTTCGCCCAATCCGCCAGAATATCGGTCAGCAGCAGGCGCGTGGCATCGTACCCGTCGTTGCTGTTGAAGATAAAGAGCCGTTGTTCATCCTCACCGACCATCGTGTATGGCGCGCGCTCGTCGGTGCGCCGCCGCAGGTTGCGCAGCGCCAGTTCGTGAATCTCACGCTCGCTCACTCCCCACTGTTCGAGGTGTTGCTCATTGATATAGGCGACGCTCTGCGGTTCATCCACCACATACGTAATGATGAGATCCGCCAGAAAGGGACGGTAGACGAGCATCGGCAGATTGCGTTCACGCACGAACGCCAGCAGACCGATGGGTTTGAGCATGGGGAAGATACGGTCGCGCAGGGACGCAAAATCGCTCCGATCACGCGCCGGGATCTCACGGGTTAGAACACTGACCATGGTGTGCACAATGGCGTCGAGTTGCGCAGGATCCTGCACATAGGCGCGATAGAAGCGGTCGAGATTAATGGTGACATCGCGACCCCGTGCATGCACGATCAGAACGGATCCCCGGCGCTCACGCACTGCGATCACGTCATCGTACAGGCTCAGGCGCCGCTCGATATACGCGGCAAACTGATCGGCCTCCATAAGTGGCGTATCGCCGTTTCGCATCTCTGCCTCCTGTATCGCCGCGTCAGACGACAGTTGCGCCCTGCCACGCCGATTGAATGGCGGGCAGCGTCAGATGAACCGTCGCAGCGCCACTTAATCCAATGATCTGCACATCCTGTACGGTGACCGCGCCAATCCGCGCGTGCGCATACCCCGCGAGCGCCGCCTCGAATGCCGCAGCATCCGCCGGACGCACTTCCACCAGAAAGCGGGTTGGCGACTCGCTGAACAGCAGCGTCAGATCATCCTCAACATCGGGTTCGCGCGGTACCGCGCGCAGATCCAGAGTCAGCCCCAGGTTGCCAGCCAGCGCCATCTCTGCTGCTGCAACCCCTAACCCGCCTTCGCTCAGATCGTGACAGGCGCGCACCAGACCGGCGGCGATCGCCCGGTGCAGCGCCGCCATGAGACCCGGCGCCTGAATCAGGTCCACCCTGGGCAATTGCGTTTGCGCACGAGATGCGGCTGGCGAAATGGACGCTTGCGGCGCCACATCAAACAGATGCGCGCCACCCAGTTCCGCCTTTGTGATGCCGACCAGATAGACGTAATCGCCCGCTTCTTTGAGATCCGACGTTACAGCGCGTCGGATGTCGGGAACCGGCGCCAGCGCCGAAATCAGCAGGGTCGGCGGGATTGGCGTGCGGCGTCCTTCGGCATCGCGGTACTCATTGTTGAGCGAGTCTTTGCCGGAGATGAACGGCACGCCGAATGCAACGGCTGCATCGTAGCATCCTGCAGCGGCGCGCACCAGCCCTGCCATACGATCCGGGAGACGCGGATCGCCCCAGCAGAAATTGTCGAGGATGGCGGCATGGGTCGGATCGGCGCCTACGGCGACCACATTGCGCAGCGCCTCATCGACGCATGCCAGCGCCATCCAGTACGGATCGATCCGCCCGTAGCGCGGGTTGATGCCGCACCCGACGGCAATCCCGCGCATGGATGACGGCAGCGGCTGCAATACGGCGGCATCGCCGGGTCCCTCGCCGATGAGCGGCTTCACCACCGTGCGCCCGCCGACCTCGTGATCGTAGGTGCGAACGATTGGCTCCTTTGAGGCGATATTGGGATGCGCCAGCAGCGCCAGCAGCAGGGAAGCCGCATCTGCGCTCGAACGGACGTCACTGACTGCATATTGGCGCTCCGGCGACGCGACGCCGCACCAGTGCGCCTCCAGAACCCGCTGCGGTCGTCCTTCGTGGAGGAACGACATTGCCAGATCGACGACCAGCATATCGTGGTAGCGCACCACCAGGCGACCGGTATCAGTGTAGCGCCCGATGACAGTCGCCTCCACGTCTTCGCTGGCGCAGAGCGCCAGCAGGTCCGCCAGGCGCTGCTGCGGCACGGCCAGCACCATGCGCTCCTGCGCTTCAGAGAGCCAGATTTCCCAGGGCTGCAAACCGGCGTACTTCAGCGGCACATGCGCCAGATCCACGTCAGCGCCGCACTCTGCGCCCATCTCGCCGACCGCCGACGACAACCCTCCAGCGCCGCAGTCGGTGATCGCGCTGTAGAGTTTGCGATCACGCGCCTGAAGAATGACATCCATCATCTTCTTTTCCGTGATCGGGTCGCCAATCTGAACGGCGCTGCCCACCTCCTCAGCCGTGGTGTGGGTCAACTCCGCCGATGAGAACGTTGCGCCATGAATACCGTCGCGCCCGGTGCGTCCGCCGATCACGACGATGGCATCGCCAGGGCGAACCGCGCGCGGATGCGCGTCGCGCGGCGCCAGACCAACGGTGCCGCAGTAGACGAGCGGATTCGCCACATACCCGCGGTCGTAGAGCACTGCGCCATTCACGGTCGGGATGCCGAGTTTATTGCCGTAGTCGCGCACGCCAGCGACCACGCCAGACGCAATGCGTCGCGGGTGCAGCACGCCAGGGCTGAGATCGGCAGTCGGCAGATCGAGCGGACCAAAGCACAACACATCGGTATTGGCGATAGGTTGCGCCGAAACGCCGAGCACATCGCGCACCACGCCGCCGACGCCGGTATTGGCGCCGCCGAACGGTTCGAGCGCCGAGGGATGATTGTGCGTCTCGACCTTGAACGAGATCTCGAAATGATCATCGAACGCCACAATGCCCGCATTATCGACGAACGCCGAGATCACTGCAAAATCGCGATCCTTCCGCTGTTCGAGCACGCGCCGCGTGGCTGCCATCAGAAACGTGCGGATGAGGCTATCGATCTCACTGTCGCGCATCAGGCGGTGCAACGCCGGATACGCATCGGCGGGCAGCGAGGCGTCGCGGGCATCCGGCGGGGCGAGATTTTTGTAGAGAATGCGACCTTTGAAGGTCTTATGGCTGCAATGCTCGCTCCAGGTCTGCGCCAGCGTTTCGAGTTCGCCATCGGTCGGTTCACGCCCTTCGCTGCGGTAGTACGCCTGAATGGCGCGCATTTCATCGAGGTCAAGCGACAGAATGCCTTCCTGACTGATGCGCAGCAGCTCATCGTCCGACGCGGCGGTGATCGGCACGTGCGCCACGAACGGCTCGTGATCCACGGGCGGATGGAGCAAATGCGCATACCAGGCGCGCCGTTCAGCCGCGCCCGAACCGGCAGGGTAGCGCAATACCGTCTGGATCAGGTCGTTATACAGGTCGCGCTCACCACCCGGCTGCACCACTCGATAGCGGCGCAGCGTCTTGACCGTACGCAGACCGCCGATGCCGAGGCGGGCAGCGCCGATGCGCACGCTCTCCGCCTCGTTATCAGTCACGCCGGGGCGATACGCAATTTCGACCAGGAGCGTCCCAGCAGCGGCTGCGACCAGCTCATCGGCGAGGTCATCGAGCAGCGTCCAGGACGCTTCCTGCACCACCGGATCGTGGAGCAGATCGGTCGTCAGGCGCGCAACCACAGCGTGATCGAGATCGCCGTCGAGCAGGAAGAGATGATCCGGCGCGGCGGGATCGTGGCGCGAGCGAACCGTAACAAGGTATGCAGGCATATAACTCAGTGCAGTACAATCGCCTCGCCGTTGGTGGAGGCGCCTTCAGGACCAGCGAGACGCAGGGCAGTAATCGCGACTTCCTCCGGCGACATGGCGCGTTGCTGACTGCCGCGCGACAGCAGCGCCTCACGCGCCTCTTCCGGCGTGCGACCGGTTTTCGCCGCCAGTGCGTTGATGGCTTCTTTCATCATATCAGTTTCGACCCAGGCAGGGCAAATAGCGTTCGCGGTAATATGGTACCGTTGCAGTTCAAGCGCCAGCGAGCGCGTCAGACCGAGCAACCCATGCTTTGCAGCGCTATAGGCGGCAGAGAAGGGCATCCCGACGAGCGCCGCCATCGACGCGATATTGATAATCCGCCCGCCGCCGCGCGCAATCATGTCAGGAACAATCGCCTTGCAGCAGTAATATGCTCCATTGAGATTCACCTGAATGATCCGCTCCCAGAGCGCATCGTCGGTATCGGTCAGTTTGGCGCTGTACGTGATGCCAGCATTGTTCACCAGAATGTCGAACGGACCAAGCACGGCGCGCGCCGTACTGACAGCAGTATAGACCTGCATGGCATCGGCGACATCGCACGTAACGGCGACAGCCCGACCGCCGCGCTGCTCAATGATTGCACACACCTCGTCGAGCGCCTCCCGGTTGCGCCCGGCGACTGCCACGGCTGCACCGGCGCCGGCGAAGGTCAACGCAATCGCCCGCCCAATCCCACGCCCGCCACCCGTTATGAACGCCGTCTTCTCATTCAATGTGCTCATCAGCGAACCTCACCGCCTCATCGTTCACGCAGGATCTTCGACAGGTCTGAAAGATCGATGGCGCCTGTAGTCTACCGCAGCGTTCGTATGCGGTCAAACCATTCAGCGACACCGGTATTGTACCATTTCTTTCGGCACACCTTTTGCACAGCAAACTGCATTAAATTGCATCGTATTAAGGTCTTGTAAAATCCCTCGACATGGAGTATACTATCTTTACCGCCCTGACAGAGTAACTCAGTGAAGGGCACGCACTTGAACAACCCGACGTACCCGCACCCGGCAAGCGATAGTACTGCAAAAGGCTGTCGTAAGCTGAGGGAAACGAGAGATTTTTGGATCTACTCGGGGAGACCAGCAAATACGCGCGGTTGTAAGAAAACCGTCGCGCTAGGAGTCGGGTGCGGCGCTTCGAGATGACTACGGTAACGTGCAAACGTACCGCGTCATCTCAAAGATCAGCGATGTCGTTATGTCTCGGAAACGAGCATACGAAGCAGCTGATTGAAGCAGTCGGGTTAAGTAAAGGCGAGCCGCACTGAGCGAAAAGTCAGGGCGTTTTCTTTGTTTCTCCCTGTGGGCAACGAATGCGGCAGCGAATAAACGAAGGGAAGCGCAGAACGAATGCGCACTGTCCGTCGCCTGTCTGAACGCTGCTCGCTTCATCCCCTCTCGCCTCTTGCCTCATCCCCTCTTGCCTCTTTCGCCTGTCAACGAATAGGGAAGCGAATAAACGAATGGAAACGAATGAGCGAATGCGCCCCTCTTGCCTCTTGCCTCACTCCCCTCGCCTCGTCCCTCGCGCCTCGCGC
>JANWXL010000236.1 GCA_025055265.1 Roseiflexus sp. | reverse complement strand
GACGACAGCGATACGCGCGACCGGCGACGCCAGATTATGGATGCGGCGTTGCAGGTGTTCAGCACTAAAGGATTTCAGAAAGCGACGAACCGTGACATCGCCGAAGCCGCAGGGGGCATCTCGCCAGGTCTGATCTACCACTACTTCAAAGACAAACAAGACCTCTTCCTCTCGATGCTGCGCGAGCGCGCTGCGATTATGGCGCTCGTCGAACATCCGCAGCAATTGATGGACCTGCCGCCGCGCCAGGGATTGACCCTCATCGGACGTTCCTATCTCATGATGATGAGCATCCCCGAAAATGTCGCGGTGTTTCGCATCATTCTGGCGGAGGCGCTGCACTTTCCCGAAGTGGCTGTCATGATCAGGCAGCATTTCGTGGATCGCGTCTTCGGCGTCGTGCGCGCTTACCTGCAACATCAGATCGATCGCGGACGCCTCCGCCCACACGACACGTCGATCAGCGCGCGCACATTTCTCGGCAGCATCCTCGTCCACGTCATCGCGCGCGAGGTGCTGCGCCAGCCCGAAGCTCTCCAGATCACCGACGATCAGGCGGTCGCCATGGCGGTCGAAGTCTTTCTCCACGGTCTGAGCCTCGAAGGAGGTGATGCGTGATGTTCAGCCGCCTCTGGCCCGTCATGCGCAAGGAATTTCTCCATATCCGGCGCGACCCGCGCACGCTGGCGGTGATGTTCATTGCGCCGTTGATGCAGTTAATTCTGCTCGGCTACGCCGCAACCACCGATGTGCGCAATGTGCCGCTGGCAGTGTTCGACCAGGATCGCACCGCTGCCAGCCGCGATCTGGTCGCAGCGTTTGTCGCCTCCGGGCAGTTTGCCGTGGCGCGGCACGTCGGCAGCGAGCGCGAACTCGCCACGTTGATCGATGGCGGCAAGGCGCGCGCCGGTCTGATCATTCCGCCCGGCTACGCCGCCGATCTGTTGGGGCGTCGAGGAGCGCAGGTGGTTTTTGTGCTCGACGGATCGGACCCGTCGATTGCCGGCTCATCGTTATCGGCGGCGCGTCTGATCGGGCAGGCAAAGTCGGTCAGCATTCAGACAGAGCGACGCGCGGCGATTGCGCCGCCGCTCGAGGTGCGCACCCGCGTCTGGTACAACCCGGATATGGCGAGCGCCGTGTTTATGATCCCTGGTCTCATCGGGCTGGTGCTCCAGTTGCAGGCGACGCTGCTCACCGCATCGGCGATTGTGCGGGAGCGCGAGCGTGGAACCATTGAGCAGTTGATCATCACGCCTATCAAACCCTTTGAGCTGATTCTGGGCAAAATTCTGCCGTATGCGCTGGTGGCGCTGCTGATCACGATCGAAGTGCTGATCCTGGGCACCTTCTGGTTCGGCGTGCCGATCAAGGGCGATGTGGGGCTGTTGCTGGCGATCTCCTGTTTGTTTCTCATCTCGACGCTGTCGATCGGATTGCTGATTTCGACAGTGGCAAACACGCAGCAAGAGGCATTTTTGCTAACCTTCCTTACCATGCTGCCATCGGTCTTTCTTTCTGGCTTCATCTACCCGATTGCTGCAATGCCTGCGGCGCTGCAATTCATCAGCGGCATCATTCCGCTGACCTACTACCTGATTGTGGTGCGTGGCATTGTGATCAAGGGAGCGGATGCCTCAATCCTGCTGCCGCAGATTGGCGCACTGGCATTATTCGGCACAATTCTGATTGTGGCAGCCACGGCGCGTTTCCGCAAACGACTTGACTGATGAAGATTGGGAGGCGATCATGCACCCACGCGCACGAATAGTCATTCCGCTGATCCTGGTGGCGGCGTTGATCGGCGGCGGTTACTGGTGGTTCCAGCAGTCGGCGCAGGCGCGGAACGGCGCCCTCACCGGCTCTGGAACCATCGAAGCCGAAGAGGTGCTGGTGACGGCGGAGATTGCCGGGCGTGTGCAGCGCCTCTTTGCAGACGAAGGGGCGGAAGTGCGCGCCGGACAGGAGCTGGCGCAGATCGATACGGCGCTGCTCGAAGCGCAACTGGAACAGGCGAAAGCGACGGTCGCGGCGGCTGAGGCGAACCTGGCGCAGATCCGCGCCGGAACGCGCAGTGAGGAGATTGCGATTGCCGAGGCGCAGGTGAAACAGGCGGAGGCGGCGGCGTCTGGCGCCGCGCAGGCGTATGAGCATGCGCTTGCGATCCTGAACAACCCGCAGGAACTGGAATTGCAACTGGCGCAGGCGCGCGCCAATCGCGATTCGGCGTTGCGTGCGCTGGAAAAACTGCGCGCCGGTACGCGCCAGGAAGACATCGACGCTGCACGCGCGTCGCTCGCACTGGCGCAGGAGAACCTGCAGGCTGTGCGTGATAAACTCTCCGCCGCCAAGACGCTGGCGGAAGCGCAGGTCGAACAGGCGGCGGCAGCGCTGACCCAGGCGCAGGCGCGCTATGCTCAGGCGAAGAGCAACTGGGAATATGTGCGCGATACGGGGCAGGATGCCCTGATGCCCTCGGTGCTGGTTACGACTCCGGCTGGCATTCAGCGCTTGCCGAATACGGTGAGCGATGGAGCGCGCGAGAATTATTACGCGCAATTCGTTCAGGCGGAGGCGGCGTTGCGCCAGGCGGAGACGGCGCTGGAACAGGCGCTGGTCCAGGCGGAACAGGCGCGCCAGGCGGAGGTCGTCGGTGTGCGGCAGGCGGAATTGCAGGTGAGCGCCGCGCAGGCGACGCTGGCAAAGGCTGAGGCCGGACCAACGCGCGAGGATATTGCAGCGGCTGAGACGGCGCTCGCAAATACGCAGCGCCTCCTTGATGTGGTCGAGGCGATGCGCGCCGATCCGCAGCAGTTGCGCGCTGCGGCTGATGCAGCGCGCACACAGAAAGAGATTGCCGCAGCGCAACTGGCGCAGGCGCGGGCGCGCCTCGAGATGGCGCGGAACGGCGCACGCCCGGAGCAGATCCAGGCGGCGGAAGCGCAGTTGGCGCAGGCGCGCGCAGCACAACGACAGGTAGAGGTGATGATCGAAAAAGCAACGTTGCGTGCACCCCGCTCCGGCATCATTCTGAGCCGCCCGATCCACGAAGGGGAGCAGGTGACTCCTGGCGCGCCGCTGATGACGATCGGATCGCTCGATACAGTGCGCCTGACGGTTTACATCAGCGAAGCCGACATCGGGCGCGTGCGTCTCGGACAAACGGCGGAAGTCACGGTTGACAGCTTCCCAGGACGTGTTTTCCGCGGAACAGTAACATTCATTGCTCAGAACGCCGAATTCACGCCGCGCAATGTCCAGACGCGCGAGGAACGTGCGACGACTGTGTTTGCGGTGCGGGTTGAGCTGCCAAACGCCGATCACGCGCTCAAACCCGGTATGCCAGCGGATGTGACGCTGCTGGAGAGGGGTTAGGGGTTA
>JANWXL010000163.1 GCA_025055265.1 Roseiflexus sp. | reverse complement strand
CTCACCCAGTTAACCGCTCAGGGCAAAGGCGTTGAGCGCCAGCGGGCCAAGTATTTATTGGCGGTGGATTCGTTGGACCAGGGAGACCCCAAAAAGGCATTGCAGTTGTTGCAGGGTTTGGAACGGGACTATCCGGTGCTGTCTGCTTACGTGCTGTGGCTCGAGGCGCGGGCGTACCAGATGCAGGGCAATCGGGCGGCGGCGCAGCGGCGGGGGCAACAAATTGTCGCGCGATACCCAGACCAGGAGTTGGCTGCCGAAGCGTTGTTGGCCCTGGGCCGCATGGAAGAAGCCAAACAACGGTATCCGGCCCATCCCCAGGTGGTGGCCTGGGTGCAAAAGGCCCTGGAGAAACATCCCCACGACCGGCAATTGTTGTTGCACGTAGCGCGTCACGGCCTGCATTTGCCCAACTTGTCGGTGTACCTGGACCGCCTGGTGCATTTGTACCGCAGTCAGTTGACGCCGGACGAGTGGCAAGCAATTGCCTTTGCCTACTGGGAAAAAGAGCAGTACCTGAAGGCGGGCCGAGCCTATCTACTGGCGCCCCTGACAGTGGAGAATCTCTATCGCGCGGCGCGGGGGCATCAACTGGGCGGTAAAACGGCTGAAGCCGTGGGCTACTACCAGGACTTGGTGCGCCAGTTTGGGGAAAGCCCCCAGGCGGTCTTGGCGCTGTATCACTTGTCCCACCTGGCGCCGGCGCCCCAACGAGATTTGTATTTCCAGCAGTTGCAGCAGCGAGATAGCGAGCGAGCGGCGCGGGTGCTGTGGGAGCGGTTGCCCCTGTGGGAAAAGGCGGGACAGGCCCAGCGGGTCAGCCAAGCGCGCACCGAATTGTTAGCTCGTTATGCCCAGACCCAGGCGGCGGCCCAATTGCGCTGGGAATTGGCTCGCAGTGAACAGCAGCGGGGGAATCTCCGGCAAGCGATGCACTTTGCTGAAGGGATTTGGGAACATGCGCCCCAGAGTGACCTGGCGCCTCGCGCGGGGTTCTGGCTGGCAGCCTGGGCCAAACAACTGGGACAAGCGGAACGGG
>JANWXL010000117.1 GCA_025055265.1 Roseiflexus sp. | reverse complement strand
AGCATGCCGTGCCCTGGCGTGTCTCCCGCCGATCTGTTGCGCCATGCGCGCGGGCAGCCGCGGTCGTTCTGGGAAAGCGCCCGTGATGGGGTGGCGTTCGCCGGGGTGGGGATCGCCGTTGAATTGATGGCGTGGGGCGCCAACCGCTTTGTCGAAATTGAGCAGCAGGCGCGGGCGTTGTTTGAGAACGCGGTGATGCTCGATGAGCGCGAGCCGCTGGCGGCGCCGCGGCTCTTCGGCGGCTTTGCGTTCCACAACGATTTCGTGCCCGATCTGGCGTGGGCGGATTTCCCGCCAGCGCATTTTGTGCTGCCGCACTATCAACTGGTGCGCGTCCGCGATTCGTTCTGGTTGACGCTGAATGTCCACGCGCCGCCTGGCGAAGACCCGCGCGCGCTGGCGTCCGACCTGCGCGAGGCATTGCTGGCGCAGATCGATCATCTTCAGAGTGCGCCGCCGCCGCTGCCGCCGCGTTCGCCGGCGCGACTGACGTACCCGATGTCGTTCGAGCAGTGGGCGCGCAGTGTGGAACGGATCGTCCGGCAGATCAACGCTGGCGAACTGAAGAAGGTTGTGCTGGCGCGGATTGCCGAAGCGTCGTTCGACGCGCCGGTGGATGTCGATAGCGCGCTGGCGTACCTGCAACAGCGCTACCCCGATACCTACCGCTTTCTCTTCGAGCCGCGTCCGGGGCGCGCATTCTTTGGCGCAACGCCGGAATTGCTGGCGCAGGTGGAGGACGACCGGGTGACGACGATGGCGCTGGCAGGCAGCATCCGGCGCGGCGCCACGCCTGATGAAGACGAACATCTCGCGGCGGTGCTGCTCGATAGCGCGAAGGATCGCCACGAGCATCAGATTGTGGTCGATGAGGTGCGCAAACGCCTGGCGCCGCTGACGAGTCGCCTGGATGTGGGTGCAACCGGTGTGATGAGGCTGAGCAACATTCAGCACCTGCACACGCCAATCAGCGGTTTGCTGCGCAAGCCGTGCGGTGTGCTGCCAGTGGTTGCGACGCTCCACCCGACGCCTGCGCTCGGCGGTGAGCCACGCGAGGCGGCCATGCGCCTGATCGCCGAACTGGAACCGGCGCCGCGCGGCTGGTACGCTGCGCCTGTCGGCTGGATCGACCGGCGCCTGGACGGGCAATTCGGGGTTGCCATTCGCTCGGCGGTAGTGCAGGCAACCCGCGCCTGGCTCTACGCTGGCGCCGGGATCGTCGCCGGGAGCGACCCGCAGCGCGAGTGGGACGAGACGAACCTCAAGTTCCGACCAATGCTCGAGGGGTTGGGGGTTCAGAGGTGAGAGGCAAGAGGCAAGAGGCGAGAGGTTGCGGATGGAAAGGTTAAGGGTGGGAAAGTTGCAGGTTGCAGGTAGAGACGTGGCGCCACAACGTCCAGAGGTGCACGTAGGGGCGTTGCGATGCAACACACAGGGTTGCCGGTAGAGACGTTGCACTGCAACGTCTCTCGATTGCCGTTGCACCGCAGCGTCTCTTGATTGCCGTTGCATCGCACCGTCTTTCGATTGCCGTGGCGCCGCGCCGTCCGGGTTGCAAGCGGGAACGTCGCAAGTGCGAACGTGCAAGGGACGTGAAACGTGGAAAGGTTTAGGGGCGTATGGTCGTTCGGCCACGCAAACGCAGCGCGTTGATCGATTGATGCGATGGAACCTTACGGGCTGAACGATCCCGGCGCCCTGTTCAGGTAGATCCTGATTTCGAGAGTCCTGGAAGGAACGCCCCCGACCTTTGAGGTCTCTGCCATGAGTTCTGGCAATCTTCTGGAGCGTCTCGGTCGGAACAGTCCGCGACACGCGGCATACATGCATCCCGACCTCAAAGGTCTTGGCGGATGGGCCAGCAGTGACGGTCACTGGCGATGGGCAGGGTGTACTCCGGGTCGTCGCGCCGCGCCGCATGGCGGAAGGTGGTCTTGGCGGAAGTGACCGTCACCACAGGGCGCTCTCGTGGTTGTCGCGCCGCGCGGCGAGTCTGCCGGGTCAGGTAGGGGACGTCAGCGGTGACGGTCGCTGCCGGGCGACAGGCGTGAAAGTTGCAGGTTGCAGGTGACAAAGTGGGCTGGTGAACGGTTAGACGAGTACAGGCAGAAATGTACACCTAACCCCTTAACCCCTAACCTTCGGTTCTCGGTTCTTGGTTCTCAGTTCTCGGTTCTTGGTTCTAACACATGCCCAATCGCAACATTCTCTACGCGAATACACTGGTCGATGAACTTGCCCGCGCTGGGTTGCGGTACGCATGCCTGGCGCCGGGGTCGCGCAATACGCCGCTGGTGCTGGCGTTCGCCCGGCACCCGGCGATCCGGGTCTTTTCGCATCTGGACGAGCGCAGCGCCGCGTTCTTTGCGCTTGGTCTGGCGCTGGCG
>JANWXL010000094.1 GCA_025055265.1 Roseiflexus sp. | reverse complement strand
GCCAGAGAGAAAAAAGAGAAGGCGGGCACGCTGTGCGGATAAGGAATCCTGATCAACGGTTGTCCACGGGAGGGAAGCGTTCCTCCGACAAAACAGAGCAGGTTGACGCCCTCTTTGCGCGCCGCATCGACAACGCCCAGCCAGAATGGTTGATGGACGATTGCGGTCAGAAGACCGATGGTCAGTTGTGCATTGTGGAGCGCTCGATTGGACATAGACGACTGCCGCTACGAGTGATCATCCGCCAGCAGCCTTTCAAGCTGTTCTGGCGGCAGCGCACGACCGAAGAGCCATCCCTGCGCGTACTCGCATCGCAAGGCGCGCAGTTCATTCGCCTGTTCCGCCGTTTCGACGCCTTCAGCAACCACGTTCATTCCCAGCGAGTGCGCCAGGGTGATGATCGCTTTGACAATCTCACGATGTTCCCGCCCTGCACTGAGGCGCCCGATAAACACTCGATCAATCTTCAAGGTGTCAACAGGAAACTGACTCAGGTAACTGAGCGATGAATAGCCGGTTCCGAAATCATCGATGCACACGCCGACGCCAAGAGATCGGAGTTCATTCAATTGCGCGGTCGCCACCTCACGATGGGTGATGAAGGTATTCTCGGTGATTTCCAGTTTGAGCGCGCCCGGCGGCAAATCATTCCTGGCAAGCGCATCAGCGACCTGCGCCACCAGGTCGGGTTGCGCCAGTTGATGAGCCGACAGATTGACATTCATCCATAACCTGTCGCGGTGGGGATGCCGGGTCTGCCAGACGCGCAGTTGACGACAGGCTTCTTGCAAGACCCATTGACCAATGAGATTGATCAGCCCGGCTTCTTCAGCCAGAGGAATGAACTGATCGGGAGGTATCAGACCGTACTGGGGATGCATCCAGCGCACCAGCGCCTCAACTCCGACAATCCTCCCGCTGACGAGCGCCACAATCGGCTGGTAATAGACGTGCAACTCGCCGTGCTCGATGGCGCCGCGCAGATCGTTTTCGAGCTGGAAATGACTGAGCGCTTTGCGGCGCATATCTGGATCAAACACGACGTGACGGGCGCGCCGACCTACTTTCGCCTGATACATCGCTGTGTCGGCATCGCGCGCGATCTCTTCCGGATGTTCGTATCCCTGGTTACTCAACACCAGACCAATGCTCGCCGTTGTATAGACGGTGCGACCGCTAATGGTCAATGGCGCACGCAGCGCTTGCTGAATGCGTTCAGCGATCCATTCGGCGTCCTCTGGACGTTCCAGAGGATCGAGGATCACGGCAAATTCGTCGCCGCCCAACCGCGCGACGGTATCGCCTGGACGGAGGACGCTCTCCAGTCGCCGGGCGACGGCGACCAGCAATTCATCGCCCGCAGCGTGCCCCAGGCTGTCGTTGATTGTTTTGAAACGATCCAGATCGAGGAACAAGGCAGCGAACAGATGCTTTTCGCGCTGCGACCGTTTGAGCGCCAGACTCAGACGATCCATAAAGAGCGTCCGATTGGGCAGACCGGTCAGCGAGTCGTGCAGCGCGCCATACGCGAGTTGCTCTTCCGCTCGTTTCCTGCCTGTAATATCTGTCTGCGAGCCGACGATCCGGGTGGCGCGACCGCTCTCATCCCACACAGCGATGCCGCGGCAGAGCATCCAGCGGTAGTTTCCGTCCCGATGGAGCATGCGATACTCGAGTTCAAATGAGGTGATCAGGCGACGGGTATGCGCCAGGAGACGCAGCTCAACCCGTTCCCGATCATCGGGATGGATGCGGCTGAACCACTCGTCGGGCGATGTGCCGATCTCCTCATCGTTGTAGCCCAGCATCGCCTTCCAGCGCGGCGCGAAATAGATCCGTCCATTGACGAGGTCCCAATCCCACAGACCATCATTGGCGCCCTGCGCTGCCAGCGCGTACCGTTCTTCGCTGGCGCGCAACGCCGCCTCTGCGCGCTTGGCTTCGGTCACGTCGCGCACAATCGTCACGCTCCCGTTCAAACCGCCAGCATCGCGGAGCGGACGGGCAGTGATGCTTAACCACTGCTCAGGATACGAGTCTGTGCCAGGCAGCCGCACCTCCGCTGCATCGACCGCCTCACCGCGAAGCGCGCGTGCAAACGGCAGTTCCTGCGGAGTCAACCAGCAACGACTATCAGGCGACTGCGCAACCGGAGCATCAGACGCGTTCGGCAGCAGGCTGGCAAGGCGGTCGCCAAGGATCTGAATCGCAGCCGGATTGCGATGGATCAATCGCCCTTCTGCGTCGGTCACCACCACCGCATCACCCATGCTGTCAAGGATTGCGAGTAAGAGGTTCGTTTGCCGACGCAGAGTCGCTTCGGAGCGTTTCAAGGCTTCAGCGCGCTGTTCCGCCAGCATCGTGCGCTCAGCAACGCGCTGTTCGAGCGCAAGGTTAAGTGCGCGCAACTCCTCTTGGGCGCGCAACCGCTCACGTTGTTCCTCTTCAAGGCGATTGAGCATCGCCTGCAAGGTTTGATCCACCGCATCAGGGCTGCCGGGATTCTGCATTGCCTGCTGAACCGCCGGATCCTGCGCAGTCGCTGGATGATCCGCCGCTGTGCTGAGCAATTGCAGACGCATACGCAGATACGCCTGTTCAGCGTCGCGCAACCGCTTCTGCTCCAGGCAGGCGTTGACGCGCGCATGCAGAATCGTCGCATTGAACGGCTTGCCCAGGTAGTCGGCGGCGCCGAGTTCGATGCAGTGCGCAACCAGATCGAGGTCCTGATCGCCGGAAATGACGATAACCGGAATGTGGCGCAGCGCCGGATCGGATTTGAGCGCTGCCAGAACATGATCGCCGCGCATGCCGGGCATAAGAATGTCGAGCAGAATCAGGTCGAACGCCTGCTGCCGCACCGCTTCGAGCGCTGCGACGCCGTCGGATCGAACGACCACCTTGTGACCGATGCGTTCGAGCTGCCGCGCCAGGGCATTACGAATGTAGTCGTGATCGTCAACAACCAGGATATGACCAGAGCAAGAGGATGACATGGCATCTATTTGTAAAAATATGTATACCAGCATACTTTACAGTCACAACTATACCGCCATTTACATACCGGCGCAAACGTAGGAGTCCCTCAGGCTCAATACCCTGGATTTAGCAGCCCGGCGCCTGAAGTCGCGGGCTACGGTTGCGAAGCCCGCCTGCGCGGGCTTCACTGAGGAATATCGGATTATAATATGGGAGTCCCAAAGGTTTACGGAGGAGGTCGGGAAGCATGTCATTCCGCATCGAAGCGCCCTTTCAGCCAGCCGGCGATCAGCCGAAGGCGATTGCGCAACTGGTCGAGGGGATTCGCGCAGGATATAAACATCAAACGCTGCTCGGCGCCACCGGCACCGGCAAGACGCTCACCATGGCGCACGTCTTCAGCCAACTGGAGCGACCGGCGCTGGTGATGGCGCACAACAAGACGCTTGTCAGTCAGTTGTACGCCGAGTTCCGTGAACTGCTGCCCGATGCGGCG
>JANWXL010000091.1 GCA_025055265.1 Roseiflexus sp. | reverse complement strand
GCAAACGACCGCGTGCGGGTTGGGCGGAAGCGTTTCGGCAAATGGCAGAGCAGGGCGATGATCGGCTCCTGATGCCTGATACCAGCCTGACAACCTGGGAGGAGACTGAGTGGGAATGGTAGTCAGGCGGTTTGACGTCTTCCTTGTAAGCTTGAGGTGCTGGCGGTCCTGGCTGAGCTGTTTGCTGAGTGATGAACATAACGCACCGCATCATCTATGCTATAATATCACCCTGTCGCAGCGGAGCGACTGCCTCATCGCCGAGCCGGTATCGGGTCTGCACATCTCCAGGAGCGTAGACAACGCCAATGGACCGCATTCTTGTCACTGAGCCGATCGCCGAGGAAGGGCTTGCCCGGCTCCGCGCCGCCGCGCATGTCGATGTTCGCACCGATCTCGACAAAGCTGGCCTGATCGCCATCCTTCCCGAGTATGACGCCCTGATCGTGCGCAGCGCCACCAAAGTCACCGCCGATGTCCTGGCGGCAGGAACCCGCCTGCGCGTCGTGGGGCGCGCCGGAACCGGCGTGGACAATATCGACCTCGACGCCGCCACCCGCCAGGGAATTATGGTCGTCAACGCACCGGCGTCAAACAGCGTCGCTGTCGCGGAACTGACCATCGGTCTGATCCTGAGCCTGGCGCGTCACATCCCGCAGGCGCACAGTTCGGTCGTCGCGGGGAAGTGGGAACGCAACCGCTTTATGGGCTTCGAGGTGCGCGGCAAGACGCTGGGGCTGATCGGATTAGGGCGGATCGGCGCGGAAGTGGCGCGCCGCGCGCGCGGGCTGGAAATGCACGTCGTCGCCTACGATCCGGTTGTCTCGACCGAACGCGCTGCGCAGCTCGGCGTGACCCTCGCGCCGCTCGAAGAAGTCCTGGCGCAGTCGGATATCGTGTCGCTCCACGTGCCGCTGATCGACTCCACCCGCAATCTGATTAATGCAGAGCGCCTGGCGCTGATGAAGCGCGGCGCTTACCTGATCAACGCGGCGCGCGGCGGCGTGGTGGATGAGATGGCGCTGCTCGAAGCGATCAACAGCGGGCATATCGCTGGCGCCGCCCTCGATACCTACTCGACCGAGCCGCCGGTCGGCAATCCGCTCGTCGGGCATCCGCGCGTGATCACCCTGCCGCACCTGGGCGCCTCCACCGTCGAGGCGCAGGCGCTCACCGGTGTTGACGTCGCAGAGGGGGTCCTGGTGGCGCTGGCGGGCGGGTCGCCGCACTATGCAGTGAATGCCCCCTACATCCCGCCGGAGCATCGCGGTCTCGTCGCGCCCTACGTCGATCTGGGGCGACGCCTCGGCGTGCTCTGCGCCGGTCTGGTCCACGATCCGGTGCGTAACTTCGAGATTGAGTATCGCGGTGAACTGGCGACAGTTGATACCACACCTGTGCGGCTGGCGGTTCTGCAGGGGTTGCTGGCTGGCACCCGCGAGGAGCGGGTGACGCCGGTGAATGCGCCGATCCTGGCGCGTGAAGTGGGGTTGAAACTGACCGAGTTTTCAACCGAAGACGCCGGAAACTTCTCGGGATTGCTGGTATTGCGCGCGCAAACGAGCGACGGCGCGCGCGAGTTTGCCGGAACGATCCTGCGCGGCGAACCGCACGTCGTTGAAGCTGACGGCTTCTGGGTCACGTTCGTGCCATCCGGTCCGATGCTCTTCACCTATCACCGCGACCGTCCCGGCATGATCGGAAAGGTCGGCACGCTCCTCGGCGAGGCCGACGTCAACATCGCCAGCATGGACGTGGGCCGCCTGGCGCCGCGCGAACAGGCAATGATGGTGCTACGTCTTGATGACCCGGTGCCGCCGCACGTGATGGCGCGCCTGCGCGAGGAACCGGACATTAAGCACGCAACGACGCTGATTATTTAGCCACTACGCCAGTCGCGCCTGCAACGCCAGCAGCCCGGCTGCCAGCAACGCCAGCAGCAGGATCAGGTCGAGTCCCGCGTAGATGCGCGCCCAGCGCAAGGCTGGCTGCTGGCGCGCGCTGCGATGGACGACCCACAGCGCCGCGCCAATCGCCAGCGGCGGCAACGCAATACGCCACCAGTCATCAGCGCCGTCGCGGGTCAACAGTGCAATGCCCGGCAGCGC
>JANWXL010000045.1 GCA_025055265.1 Roseiflexus sp. | reverse complement strand
CGCCCGTTGACGAACGTGCCGTTGGTGCTCCCGACATCGCGCAGCACATGCTTCCCGTTCACGCGGTCAATGACCGCGTGCCTGCGCGACACCTGCGGGTTGTCGAGGAGGATCTCACATCCTTCCCGCCCAATGGTGATCTGAGGGTCGGTTGGATCGAGCCGGTAACTGCGCGCCACCTCAGCCGCGCGCTGGACCTTCGGCGCCTGCGGGTTGCGGTAGGTCAGCGTGACGAAATTACCGGTCGCCGGGTCGCCAATGCGCAACACATCGCTGTCTGCCAGCACGTGCGGGGTGTTGGCAGGAAGCCGCTTCCCCTCGAAGAGCAGCCCGTTGGTGCTGCCGATATCGATGATCTGATGCGCGACGCCGTGCGGTTCGATGCGTGCGTGGCGACCAGAGACGAAACGCGAGGTAATAACAATATCGTTATCGGGCGCGCGCCCGATGGAGAGCGAGTGCGGACCGAGCGCGACTTCAAAGGCGCGCCCTACATCCTGCACAATCAGCACAGGTCCGGTAACCGGTGATCCGCCCTGCGGCGAACCGCCGCCGATCATCGTCATGGCAGGAGCGACACCGGGTGCAGCGGAAGCCTCCTGCGCTAGCAATGCCGCCGTTCCCTCTGGAGCGCCGCCGGGTGCGACGGAGGAACCGGCGGTCGATGCGCGCGCCGCAGGTATGGGGGTATCCTGCGGTTTTCCGCAGCGCGTGCAGAATTTCGCACCGGGTCGATTCAATGGCGCGCCGCAGTGAATACAGGTTGCAGGCTGTGACACAATGACCCTCCTGTTGGTGAACACGCGAATCGATTGTAGCATGGTCTGCAAACGCTGTTTGACGCCTTCTGGACGCTGTGCTATACTACAAGCGTTGCGGTGCCTGTAGCTCAACGGCAGAGCGCCTGACTGTGGCTCAGGAGGTTGTGGGTTCGAGACCCATCAGGCACCCCAATTTTATGCATCCATTTTCGCCTCGATGAAGAGGCGTTTTTTGTTTGCTCAACGTGCGCCGCTCCATTGCGGATGGACGTCTGGAATCGCGGCATTGTGCGCAGCGGAGGCGCCTGTGGAATACCTGGTTGTTTCCGACAATCACACGTTCATGATCAGCAACCACGATGGTGATATTCCTGTCGAAGATACGCCGCTGGGGCTGTATTTCTACGATACGCGCCACCTCAGCGGCTTTCAGGTGCGGCTGAACGGTCAACCGCTCGAATTGCTCGCATCGAGTGATGAACACGTGTATCACGCAGCATTTCTTCTGACGAACGGCGCGTCCGCCAGCGGTGAAGAGGGCATCGACCGCCAGACGATCGCTGTCCGGCGCGAACGGGTGGTGCACGAGGCGGTGTTCGAGCGCCTTACCATTACCAATCACAATCGCGCGCCAATCGAGTGCGACCTGACGGTCGAAGTGGCCGCCGATTTCGCCGATATGTTCGTCGTGCGCGGGTTTGCTGGCGGTCCGCGCGACTCAATCGAACCGGTCGAGTATCAGGGAGACCGGCTGCGGTTCATCTATCGCGGCGCTGATGATGTAGTGCGCACTACCGACATTCATCTGAGTGCGATCCCGGACACGGTTGATATGCTTGGCGCCGAAGCGCCGCCGCCGTCTCCTGGTCCGCAGGGTGAAGGTGCGCGCCGTTTGCGGCAACTGCCAGTTCCTGCGCGCGCTCAGGTCCACTGGCGGATCGCGCTGGCGCCGCGTGCCAGGTGGACCGTTGATCTGACTATCACGCCTGCGATCAATCCGCCGGAACAGCAGCATAGCAGTGCGGGCAGTTCGTTTGAGGCGGCGCTGGAAGCGGTGCGCGCGTCGTACCGCGCCTGGGACGATGCAGCGGCAATCGTCACAACCGATAACCCGGCGTTCAACCAGTTACTGCGGCGCAGCAGCCATGATCTTCGCGCCCTCACGGCCCGGTTTGGCGATCATGCACTGCCGGTGGCGGGTATTCCCTGGTTCGCGGTTCCCTTCGGACGCGATTCGTTGATCGCCAGTTTTCAGGCGCTCTGGTTCCAGCCCGACCTGGCACGCGGCACGTTGCGCTACCTGGCGGCGCATCAGGGAACGCAGGATAATCCCTGGCGCGATGAGCAACCGGGCAAGATTATGCACGAAATGCGCTTTGGGGAACTCGCCAATACGAACAGTGTTCCGTTCAATCCCTACTACGGCAGTATCGACGCCACACTCCTGTTTTTGATGCTGTTCGCCGCCACTGTGCGCTGGACTGGCGATGTGAACCTGTATCACGATCTGCTGCCAGCAGCCTTGCACGCCCTCGACTGGATCGATCTCTACGCCGATGCCGACGAAGACGGGTACATTGCATTCGAGCCGCGATCAACAGCAGGGTTGCGCATTCAGGGATGGAAAGACTCGCGCGACTCGGTGTTGCACCCGGACGGAACCCTTGCCGAACCGCCGCTGGCGCTGGTGGAGGTGCAGGCATACGCTTACGCCGCCAGAACCTGGATGGCGGATCTGCTCGAACGCATGGGAGAGACTGATCGCGCTGCCGAGGCGCGCGCCGGTGCGACGACGCTGAAAGAGCGGTTCAACGCCGATTTCTGGCTGGAGGAAGAGGGGTTCTACGCACAGGCGATCGAGGTTGGCAAGGGCGCCATCCGCGAAATCACCAGCAATCCGGGGCATGCGTTGTTGTGCGATATTCTGCTGCCGGAACGCGCGGCACAGGTCGCAGCGCGCCTGACAGCGCCCGATCTGCTGTCAAGCTGGGGAGTGCGCACCCGCAGCGCCGCCGACCCGAATTACAACCCGATGAGCTACCATAACGGCAGCGTCTGGCCCCACGATAATTCGCTCATTGTGTGGGGATTGGCGCGGAGCGGGTTCCGTGACGAAGCCAATGAGATCGCCAGTCGCCTGGTTGCGGCGGCGGCGCATTTCCGGCTCTACCGTCTGCCAGAGCTGATGTGCGGATATGACCGCGATCCTGACACGTTCGATGGTCCCGTCCCATACCCGGTGAGTTGCCGTCCGCAGGCGTGGGCTGCCGGCACAGGGCTGATGATCGTGCGCAGCATCCTGGGGCTTGAGGTCGATGCACTCGCCAATACGCTGCGTCTCGCGCCGCGCCTCCCGCCGTGGCTGTCGTGGATCGAGGTGCAAAACCTGCGCGTTGGCGAGCGGCGGGTCCACTTCCGGGCGACGCGCGCCGGGGTGGAGATCATGTCGGACGGCGGGGTTGATATACGTGTCGAAGGTTGACGGCCAGGAGGACAGAACGATCAGCGACCGGCATCGGTGAGTCGCCAGCAGGCGCCGTGTTCGTTGCGGTCTGAACCGTCTTCGTGTGCCTAAACAGCGTAAGGGCGGGTCTGAGACCCGCCCTTACGCTCCCTCGCTTCGCACCAGGTCAATCCTGCGTTCCCGGATACGCTCAACCGCATGCCAGAACGCAGATCGCTACAGTGAACATCACCTTACGACTGCACACCCCATCGCCCGCCGCTGCATGGCAGCAGCGGTTTCAGCAGCGGTGCGCCTGCCGAGCAGAAACGGCGGCAGTTCGACCTCGACAGCATCCCAGGCGCAGCGGATCGGGCGGGTCGGCGGGATGCCGGGCGCATTGCGGGCATACGTCGCGGCTGCCGCCAGCACCGGATCATCGGTGACTGCGGGGTCATTCAGCGCGACGATGGATGCCGGGAGGATGCCAAGATCGCGGGCGATGCGCGCCTGCCACGCCGGGTCGCGGAGGGTTGTCGCCAGCGCTTCCGCCTGCGCCAGGCGTTGACCGTTGAGCGCAGCGCCATACATCAGGTAGACGCCAGTGAGCGGCGCGGTCGCTGATGTGCCGCGGTTCGTCAGCGGCAGCGGCGCAATCCCCAACTCCAGGGTGTCAGTCAATCCCCGGTAGCTTTCCAGCGCCCAATCGCCGTCAATCGCCAGCGCCGCCCTGCCGCGCCGGAAGAGTCGCGCGCCTTCGTCGTAGGTTGAGGGGGGCGTTGGTCCATACCGTCGCACAGTGCGCAGCAATTCGAGCGCAGCAACCACAGCGGGTGTGTCGAGGGCGGGCATGCCGCCCTCATCGAGCATCGCTCCTCCTGTTATGTCGAGCCAGAAGGCAAACCAGCGCGCTTCGGTCCACCCGGCGACCAGTCCGAACCTTCCGCCGCTGGTATTTGCGCGCGCCGCGGCGATCAGTGCGTCAATGGTGCGCGGCGGAGTCTCCACGAGTTTCCGGTTATAGAGCAGCAGCAAAAACCCCCGTGCGCCAACCGGCATGCCCCACTGCTGATCATCGGCGGTGGCGCCAGTGATCACGGCGGGCAGCGTATCGTCAGAGGCTGACGTCCTGCGCACAGCCTGGATCAGTCCCATGGTGCGCAGAGTTGCCAGATCATTGCTATCACCCCAGATGATGTCCGGCGGCGGTCGTCCGTCGATCTGATCGACGCGCAGGCGGGCGATCATGGCGTCGGGGGTGCTGCTGCGGATGCGGATCGGCACGCCTGCGGCGGCGGCGGCATCGGTCAGCAGCATAGTGAGCGCATCACGGCGCGCCTCATCGCCGGATGCCCACACGGTCAGCGGCTCCGGTTCAGGGGTAGGGGACAGAGTTGCCGTCGGCGCAGCGGTCGGCGACGGAAGCGGCGTCGATGGAGCCGTGGGTGGCGCGGCTGGCTCAGGAGACGGCGTCGGCGGCGTGGCTGCGGGTTGACCACAGGCTGCCAGCAGAAAAAGAAGGGTGAGGGTGAGAATACGCACAGAGAGCGCCATAGCGGCGGTATTTCCTGAAACGAACAATTGACGCCAAGGCGCAAAGTATTGCAGTCAATATGAGACAACCTTTGCAACTTCGCGCCTTTGCGTCAGCCTCTCTGAGAAACTCTCTAGGGCAGCAGTTTCCACGACGTCTGCCACGTACCGCCGTAGCGCCGGTCGAGTTCGATGATCAGCGGAACCATGCCATCAAGGATGCGCGCATTGTGCAACACGCCGCAATCAACCGGTCGGAAGCCAAGGTCAGCGATCAGCCCGGCGACGATGCGTTTGTCGTCTTCATCATCCCCGGCAAACAGAACATCGCGCTGGACGCCGTCAGTATTCAGCGGCTCAAGGAGCGTCGCCGCGAAAGTGGTCTTGAAGGCAGCAACGACGCGCGCGCCCGAACCAATGGCATCGCGGGTGATCTCAGCGCCAGCGACGCGATTGTCCGGCAGGTGATCGAACGGGTTCGAGATATCAATGACCAGACGCTCGCGCAGCACATCGGCATGGGCGCGGCAGAAAGGCGCAACCTCGGGGTATGGCAGGGTGATGACAGCGATTGCCGCATCATTCAGTGCATCGGTCCGGGTCGTTACCCGCGCATGAGGAATGGCAGCGATTAGATCGATCTTCTCATCGGGAACGCGCGAGCCAAAGATGATGCGATGACCGGCGCGCGCCCATCCCGTGCCCAACCCACGCGCCATTCTGCCGGTACCGATGATTGCAATCGTGGTCATCCTGTTTCTCCTATCGTATCGTCTGAAACCAGCGTTGCGCCTCATCCAGCAGGCGTGCGCGGAGTGTTGGCGGCGTCGGGATGCCAGCAGCATCGAATGCCAGCAGGACGCTCCCGGCGACCGGCGG
>JANWXL010000572.1 GCA_025055265.1 Roseiflexus sp. | reverse complement strand
TCTCGATCCCGATGCCGGTTGCAAAAAACAAAAATCCGCATCGCGGATTGAAACATGCATGGTCGTCGAACGGAACATACCAGCGGGATCGGTTGCAAAAAACAAAAATCCGCATCGCGGATTGAAACAAGACCGATTTGGATCAGACGTGGGCCACGGCCGCGGTTGCAAAAAACAAAAATCCGCATCGCGGATTGAAACGTGCAATGAGTGAACTGGCCATCTACCCCGGAACGGGTTGCAAAAAACAAAAATCCGCATCGCGGATTGAAACAGACGCCACGCCATTGGTTCATTGCCCGTACACGCCGGTTGCAAAAAACAAAAATCCGCATCGCGGATTGAAACTTCCGCCTGCCCTCTCGCCCATCCCTCTCCTACCCCAGTTGCAAAAAACAAAAATCCGCATCGCGGATTGAAACACGCTGACGGCCAATGCATTGTCGGCGTACATTTCGGGTTGCAAAAAACAAAAATCCGCATCGCGGATTGAAACTCGACCGGAATCTCCGCGTGCGAGACGACGTGAGCAAGTTGCAAAAAACAAAAATCCGCATCGCGGATTGAAACGACGATGACCACCTGCGCTACTGCGAATGCATCGCCAGTTGCAAAAAACAAAAATCCGCATCGCGGATTGAAACTCCTTGGCGTGGAACCGAAGCACCGGTGCCGCGCGCGGTTGCAAAAAACAAAAATCCGCATCGCGGATTGAAACTCCGGGCAACATAGACTCCTCCAAGCGGCGACGATTTAGTTGCAAAAAACAAAAATCCGCATCGCGGATTGAAACTGCTTTTTCAAAGCGCGCCGAAGCTGCTTTTCTTCAGTTGCAAAAAACAAAAATCCGCATCGCGGATTGAAACAAGTTTCATTTGCGACGCCGATACGCGGCGTAGGCCTGGTTGCAAAAAACAAAAATCCGTATCATAACGCGCTAGCCCTGTTGTCTGTCAGGCTAGCGTTCGTTGCAAATGTTCCATGTCGTGAAGTTGACAAGGCAAGTAAGGATGTTCTTGATCCTTTGAGGTTTTGGTGTATAATAAAATGAGATTTAGGATTGGCTAAATTTGGCGTGACATCCATTGCGATAATGGTTGATGGCGACCGATGGGTTTGTTATAGGTAATCAAATATGTCTTTTGCCGATTTACAACCCGCT
>JANWXL010000556.1 GCA_025055265.1 Roseiflexus sp. | reverse complement strand
GCGTGGGTGATCACGCGCCTGAGCGCGTGGCGAGCGCCGACGCAACGCCGTACACTGGCAGTGATGGCTGCTTTGGCGACATCCATCGCTTTGATGGCTGTGATGATCGCCCATCGTCCCTATCCGTCGGAAGCGTTGATGCTGGCGCAGAAACATGCCTGGCTCTGGCGAGCAAGCCATGCGCTCGACCAGGGCGATACTGATGCGGCACGCATCGCAGTCGAAGCAGCGCTGCGCCTCGACGAGCGTTCTGCGCTGGCGCGCGTCGTCCTGGCGCGCGTCGCTCTAACGCACGGCGATGCTGACGCAGCGCTCGACTATCTGAACACAGCCCTGACCGCCATCCCTGACCATCCATATGCGCACCTGCTCCGTGGCGCTGTCTACCGCCTGCAGGGGAATGATCGCGCCGCGCTTAGAGACCTCAAGTACGAAACGGCATCGCTCGAAGACTTGCAACGCTGGGCATGGGACGTGTTCCGCCCGATTGCGCCGCCGCAGGAGTCCCTGGATGTCGGTCGTCTCGATCTCGGATATGTGCGTGGGTTTCATTTTGCAGAGAACGGCTTCCGCTGGACGACTGATCACGCCGAGATTCTGCTGGCGGCGCGGTCTGGCGGGATGCTTGAACTGCGGCTCAACGGCGACCGACTGCCGGGGGCGCCGCCTCCAGAGGTCACTGTTCACATCGATGGCGTCGAAGTCGGTCGGATAACCGTGCCGCAGGGCTGGCACACAGTGCAGCTGCCGCTACCGCCCGGCGCTGCTGACGATAGTCAGATTCTGGTGAGCATCCAGAGCACAACCTACCGTCCGCGCAGCATCGACCGGGCGAGTCCCGACAATCGCCCGCTCGGAGTCGCTACCGATGAGGCGCGGATCGTAGACGCGCCATAAATTGGGGTTCCCCGCTCGATGAACAGTTCGACGAAGGAACGACTTCTTCTCCTCCTGATCCTTGCACTGGCGCTTGGTCTGCGTCTTCTGCTCTGGAGTCAGCCGCTCCACGAGCCTGCCAATGACGAGGTCGAGTACATCACCGTTGCGCGCGATCTGCTGGAAGGGCGCGGCTGGTCGTTCTACGACCGGTACCGCTGGCTGCGTGCGCCGCTCTATCCGCTCTTTCTGGCAGCCTCCTGGGGGCTGGCGGGCGACGATGGCTGGCCCCGCGCCACGCGCGCACTCCACCTGGCTGCGCTGCCAAACATTGCGTTGAGCGTTCTCAGCGTCTACCTGGCGTATGCGCTCACAATCCGGCTGGTGAACCGACGGGCGGCGCTGCTGGCGGCGCTGATCACCGCGATACTCTGGACGAATGCCACCTTCGCCAGCCTGTACATGTCAGAGACGCTCTTCACCGTGCTGTTCCAGGCCGGTCTGCTCGCGCTGGTTCAGGTCCATGAGCAGCGATCAATGACGAAATGCTGGCTCCTGATTATTGCGGCGGGGGCGGCGCTGGGGCTGGCGGCGCTCACCCGATCACTGGCGCTCCTGTTTATACCAATAGCTGCGGGATGGCTGGCATTTCACCTGTACCAACAGCAAAGCGTCAGCCCTCTCCGCCGTCGACTGGCGATGCCAATCATGGCGGCAGTCGTCTGCCTGGCAAGTGCGGGAGCGGCCATTGCGCCCTGGACGATCCGCAACTACCAGGCGTATGGCGGATTCATTCTGGTCGAAACCGGACTCGCGTACAACCTGTGGGTGTTCAACGAGCCGCGCGAGGACCGTGAAACCATTCACCAAGTCCTTGAAACCATCAGCAACCCGGTCGAGCGAGCGAACTACGCCACCGAACGTGGGCTGGAGCGCCTGCGTGAAGACCCGCTGATCATCGCGCGCAAACTCTGGCCCAACTGGGTTTTCCTGGTGCGCATCAAGCCGATCCAGGATCGATTTCTGATGGAAAGTTACTACGCCGACGTCGATCTACCGCTTTTCGTTGCGGCGTTGATCTTCGATGACCTGCTCTACGTCCTGATCGCTCTTGGGGCGATTGTCGGTCTGACGCATGCGGTACGTATACGGAATCAGAACACGCTCCGATCCCATACGGCCTGTCATCTGCCAGTTGTTCCTGCCGTACTCTGTTTGACCTGGGTCGGCTATGCGATTGCGACCATGCTGCTGACGCACGGCGAAGCGCGCTACCGACACTTTGTGTTTCCAGTGCTTATCCCATACGCAGCGTGGACATTCACTGTGCTGATGCAACGCGCTGCCTGCTTCGATCGTCG
>JANWXL010000530.1 GCA_025055265.1 Roseiflexus sp. | reverse complement strand
TGACGGGCTGGACGTTGCGGGGGAGCGAGCCGCCGGTGGTGACCTTGGCGATGCCGCCGGAGGCGTTGGGACCGTTCCAGGACCAGCGCCAGCGCCAGGGGTAGGGGACGGTCTGCGGGGTGTAGCCGGTGCGCTGCGCATCGTGCGCGTGCTGGCTCCACTCTTCCGGCGAGCCGCTGCCTGGCGGAGGCGACGGCGACCCGCCGCCTGTCGGCGTGGGAGAAGGAGAGGGCGTTGGCGTTGGAGAACGCCGCTCACGCATCACGAGCGGCAGGTACAGCGACGCTGCACGTTCCGGTCCCGGCGCTGAGACTGATAAGGAAGTCGCAGAAGGTGTAAAACCGGGGTCAATCGTCTGCCACGGCGTCGGTAAAAGGGTTATGCTCGAAAGCGGTGATGTGTCACTGCCGTTCGCCGGCGTGACCTGTGTGGAGGCTGTGAGAGACAGGAGCATGCCAGTGATCGCAAGAATTGCCACTATCCGCGGCAACTGGAAACGGTTACTTTTCATAACGACCTCCTGAACTCAGACAGGGCGTCCGACGACGTTGATCAGCGAATGTAACTTGAGATTTGCAAGAATGTTGTGGTTTCTGCCAGCGATCCAGCGATACTGCCAGAAATGCACCGTCTGGCGTATATGCCGGATAATTACAGAGCAATCGCAGGTAGAAACACGGTGTATGTACGACCATCGGCAGGTTCGAACTTGAGCGCAATGTCGCTTTCCAGAAGACGGTGGAGAGGAATAACCAGATTGCCTCCCGATGCAGACACCGTCTGCGTCAACACAGGCTTGCCCTGCCACGTATCCCACCAGGTGACGCGATACGCGCCAGGCGCCATATCGGGAATGGTGACCGAACCTGAAATCGGTGTCACAGAGACATTGTCGACGACATTCCGCCAGGTGTGCTGACGATTGTGCAGCCAGAGATGTCCCCGTCGAGCCACACGGTCCACCTGACCAAGGGCGCGCAGATCGGGATGGGACGTCAGCGCGCGTGCGTCGGCGTATCGCCCATTGTTCAGGGGAATGCCATCCATGAAGTCGCGGAACGTTTTGAAATGGTAGTAAAGGTTGTAACGACGGATATTGTGCGGATCCCAGTAGAGTTCATACAGGCCGCCGGCATTGATCTGTCCCCATATGAAATGATGCAGCCATACGCCCTGCCTGTCGCGGCTCTGGTCGTGTTCGCCGTCGCCGCGATAATCGCGCTCATCGCCAATCCCGACTTCGCCGCGGGTGACGGGCTTACCGGGACCAGAAAGTGTGCGCCCGCCGATTTCCAGGCTATAGGCTGCAGTGAGTTGAGCAGTGTCGTGATCGAGCCGCGTCAGGTCGAACTCGCCATTCAGGTGCACGCGCCGACCGTCAGGACTGATGAGTTCCACATTGTCAATCCAGGCATTGCCGCCTGTACCGAAGCCGTTCTGGAAAAAGATAGCCAGTTCGTGCAGTTTATCGTCATCGATAATCAACCGTGCTGTGCGAGGCGCAGGCTGACCATCGGCTGTCGTGCGGCTGTCGAAGGTGCGCCAGTCGTAGGATCCCGCCGGTGCAGTGCACACAAAGTTCTGCCCCGACAGCGCCGGAGGCACAACGTTAGAGCGTGCGTTGTCAAGTATCCAGAGCAGGCGCGGTCCGCACTGGCCAGTAAACCTCTCTGCCTTCATCTGGTATCGTATGACCCATTCGCCCCGTCCACGAATCACCAGTGATCGGGGCGTGCCTCCTGCGTTGTTGAACTGCGTGCTGCCTGGAATGCGCACTGAATGTCCTCGACCGCCTGCCACATATGCAGGGCGGTCTTCAAAACTGAGGGGACTACTGATATTCCTCGCCCAACCGGCTGCCAGAGCGCCACAACAGGCGTAGGCATGAATATCGGCATAGTCCACGTGTCGATAGGCGGGGTTCCCCCAGAATTCGGCGATGGGAAAGCTATGCCAGTTGGATGTGGTCACCAGGTGCGGATGAGCATCGTGAGTGTGCATGAATTCACCAAACGCATTGGCCTGAGCGTAGTGATTGCCATTGTATGGATCCCCTTCGTTCATCAACTCCCACGAATGCACGGTGCGCGAGTAGCCCCAGCGAGCGATAAGATAGCGCCAGAAATACTCGTGGAAACGCCGCACTGCCGTGTTCGGCGCAGCATAGAAGCGGTTGTTGTCAAGGTCGTAATAGCCGCCCGTGGGATTGCCATTCGCATCAATGTGGTTAGCGATCCAGTCATTTTTCTCAAGCACCACTGGTCGGATGGTCACACCGTGGCGCTCCGCTTCTGCAAAAAGATAGTCCCACTGCCAGGATGGCTGCTGATCGAAGTAGAGGTGATAGGCAAAGCGGTTCTTGCGCAACACCTCAGGTCCGGCTGGCGCCCCGCCCGCTACTTCACGGATCGAAATTTCGTCCACAAATGCTTGGCCACCAGTGGTATTTTCCAGGATCAGGTAGAGATTGTCGAGAAAGAACTCATTCGCACCGGTAGTGAACGTGGATGTAACCGTCGTCCAGCCATTCGTTGTGCCGTTGACATAGCCTGCCAGTCGCGTGGATGCGCCGCTCGTCGCTGCGGGATTGGCACATTCGTCTCCCAGCCAGCCCGCTTTGCGCACCGTCAAACCGTAGTCTGGAAAGGCGCGATTGCGCGGACCGGTGACGTCAGTCGTTCTGACGCGAAGACTCAACTGGTAGGTCGTGTTCGGTTTGACAGAGACATTGCTGCTGAAACCCTGAAACATACAGGGATTGCGCCGGTTTTCTATCGAGGGATCAGGATAATCCCACAGCCGCAGCGACACCAGATGACCAGGATAGGCCTGAGCATACGTCAGGCTGGAGGGGTTGAAGTAGCCCCCCTCTCCCGGCAGGTGGTGCGAGTGCCAGGGACTCCAGGGGGCCATGAATATACTGGATCCAGTCATCCATATGCGCACAAAGTTAATTCGGCCCGATGCAAGATGACGCATGCTGGCATCGACATCGTAGGTGAAGCGTTTACTATCGAAACCTTCGCCAAATCCTACACTAATGAAAGGCGTTCCATCCGAGTACTCGAAATACCCGGGGTCTGTCGGACTGATGCGAATGAAGCCGTGATTGTGAGGTGCGCTTGACGTGGTCACGGTGAACGTGCCTTCGCTGCTCTGCACTGTACCCGAAGCGTCGGTAGCGCGCACGCGGTAGCGCCACGTCCCTGTACGCTGCGGCGCGAAACGCACCTTCCACACCGGATTGCCCTGAGGATAGAGCCACTCAGCGCCGTCCACACAACCATCGTTGGGATTGCCGCCAATGCACCGACGCTCGTATCCCTGATGCAGAAATCCCGGCTGGCGCAGAACCGTCGTCCAGTTATCGGGGCTGAACAGTCCTTCCACACTGATGCCCACACCGACTGGCACGCCCGCAGGAGGCGCCGGGTCGTAGGGAAAGTAGGGATTGGTCGCTACCGAGCCATTGATCGTGAAGGTCAGTTCGAACTTCTCGTACAGACCGACGCTGCTCGCGCTGGGCTGAATGTTCGCAATCTGTAAAGCGGAAGGCGTGGCAGCCGACGTCGACGTCTGCAAGAGACTGGCAAAGCTTGCCCACATCAGCGCAACCAGCAGTCCTGACATGATCCGGCGCAGGCGAGCGCATCGCATTGGATTTGCACATATGCAGAAAACCGTCCGTCTCAAGGCACGAGGAAGAGCAACCATTCGAGCCTCCTCCGTGAACAGCGGCGCTCTCGTGCATCCTCACGACAACGCCGCTTCGATTAAGATCACGCCAACCCATCAGCCTTTTCGTTCTACGGACGTTCGGGTACCTTGACCTGCTCCATCGTACAGATTTCGTATGGGGTATGTCACGCCACTGGATGACTCTTTGTTCACGGACATGACCAGATGACCGTCACCAAAAGGTGAGAAGCGCTACGACCGAAGGTCTGCGGGTGAAGGTGACTGTCACCAAAGAATGATGGGCATTGCGACCATGAGCCGCCAGCAGTCTTGGTTCCTGCCCAATGACTGCCGCTACTGGCTTGACATGGGCATCAAAACCTCTGTGCCTTTGCGCCTTTGTGTGAGTTTTACAGAAGTGAGGTCGGATCTAACAGTCCCCCGGCGCTTGTGCGACCCGCCAGGCATTGAGTCGCTGCACAAGCGCCTCCATCGCGCCGCGGTGATAGCGCTCCACCCAGCGGGGATCGGTCCAGTCAATGGGACCGTCGCGGATGTCGAAGAGGGTATGTTCAGCGTCTTCGGCGACATACAACGTCGAATCCAGCCTATAGCGCGCGTTGTGCGCCGCCACTGCTTCAGGACCAATGGCGTTCAACTCTGGTTCGCTATCCGCCACAATGACGATGATTGGCGCCTCAATGCGCACAATGTCGCTGGCGTGAAGCAGACTGGAGAGCAGAGCGACGCCACGCGGCGCCTGCGTCTGAGCGTACTCCTTGAATCGCGTCGCAAGATGCTGTGTGCCGATGCTCTGGGCAACAATAAAGA
>JANWXL010000239.1 GCA_025055265.1 Roseiflexus sp. | reverse complement strand
CATCCCTTTGCGCCGCGCGCCTCTCGCGCCTCGTTCCTCGCGCTTCGTGCCTCATCCCCTCGCACTTCATCCCCTCGCCCCTCGCGCCTCGTACCTCTCGTCTCTTGCCTCGTGCCTCGTGCCCTGCGATTGTCAACGAATGGCGAAGCGAATAAACGAATGGAAACGAATGAGCGAATACGCGCCGCGCGCCTCGTGCCTCTCGCCTCTTGCCTCACGCCTCATCTCCTCTTGCCTCGCGCCTCACGCCTCATGCCTATGGAAAAAACGCATCCGGCGGCAGTGGCGCAACATCTGTCAGCGTGGCATGCAATGCCAGCTCTTCGCGGCGCACTTCGACGACACGCCCCTGAAACCGGCGATCTTCTTTTCGCCAGCGCACAATATCGCCGACACGCACATCGATATGTTCCGGGCGAATGTATGCGCCCTCAAAGTTGATGCTAAACCCATCCTGGCGCAACTCGTCGACCGGCAGGCTGGTGTAGCGCCGACCATAGCCGCGCCGATCGACATCCACGGTCAACAGACGACGCTCGGTCCGACTCACGTGCATTTCCTCGAAAGCGGATCAACATTCGCGCTATTATAGCATCACCTTGACGCGCTCCTCAGGCTGCGGTATACTCGCACACGATATCCGCGCCTGTCGAAGACATCGCCCGCCTGGCGGCTCCCGTTCACGAGCAATGGTCCTGTGTACGACAACGCAGTCGTGCGGTTGCACATCCCCTCGCAGGGACTGTACGCCTCGCGCCGTATTCCAGCGACGACTCCGAAAGACGCCGCTCTGCCCGCGATGAGGAGGGCTTATGACACGTCCACGAGTGCAGCACGTCAGCATCCCGCGTCCACCCGGCAGCGATGAAGCCACGCGCGCTTTCTACGGTGCACTGCTTGGGCTGGAAGAGATCCCTGCTCCCTCGTCGATCGCCCATCTCGATGTGATCTGGTATCGTCTGGGCGATGTTGAACTCCATCTGTTCGCTGAGGAACCGCACCCCGATCTTTCCGGGAGGCATTTCTGCATTGAAGTCGATGACCTCGAAGCGACACGCTTGCGGTTAATCGCGGCTGGCTACGCGCCTGAGGATACCATCGCCATCCCCGGTCGTCCGCGGTTCTTCTGCCGCGATCCGTTCGGCAATCGGATTGAGTTCACCACGATTGTCGATGATTATCTGAAGTATCAGGCATAACATGCCAGCCTGCTCTGAAGCGGAAGGGACACAGGTTATGTCAAATACAATTGGCGTCGGTCTGGTCGGCTACAAGTTCATGGGCAAGGCGCACTCGAACGGGTACCGCCAGGTTGCCGCGTTCTTCCCGGATGTCGCGCTGCGCCCGGTGATGAAGGCGATCTGCGGACGCGACGAGGCGGCAGTGCGCGCAGCCGCGGCGCAGTTTGGCTGGGAGGGATACGAAACCGACTGGAAAAAACTGGTGGCGCGCGACGACATTCAGTTGATCGATGTCTCGACTCCGGGTGACACGCACGCCGCAATCAGCATCGCCGCCGCCGAGAACGGCAAGCACGTCTTCTGCGAGAAACCGCTGGCGAATACCCTCGCCGAGGCGCGGCGGATGCTCGACGCCGTGCAGCGCAACAAGGTCGTCGGCATGGTCAACTTCAACTATCGCCGCGTCCCTGCGGTGCAGCTCGCCAAATCGCTGATCGACTCCGGTCGCCTGGGGACGATCTACCACTGGCGCGCCGTCTATTTGCAGGACTGGATCATGGACCCGAACTTCCCGCTGGTCTGGCGTTTGCAGAAGGATGTCGCCGGTTCGGGAACTTTGGGCGATCTCGGCGCGCATATCATCGACCTGGCGCGCATGCTGGTCGGCGAAATCACTGAGGTGACCGGGTTGACCGAAACGTTTATCAAGCGCCGACCGGTGCTCGCCGCGACAACCGGCGGGTTGGGCGCGGCGGCTGGCACAGAGATGGAGGAGGTGACGGTCGATGATGCGGCGCTGTTTCTGGCGCGCTTCGCCAACGGCGCCGTCGGCACATTCGAGGTGACGCGCTTCGCCAAGGGACGCGCGAACTACAACAGTTTCGAGATCAACGGCAGCAAAGGGAGTCTGCGCTTCAACCTCGAGCGCATGAATGAACTCGAAGTGCTGCTCGACGACGAGATGCCCGACGTCGCCGGGTTCCGCACGGTGCTGGTCACTAACGGCAATGCGCACAAATACCTGAGCGCCTGGTGGCCCGCCGGTCATATCATCGGCTGGGAGCACACCTTTACTCACGGCATTTACGATCTGCTCAACGGCATCGCCGCTGGCGTCTCGCCTGCGCCGACCTTCGAGGACGGTCTGCGCTGCCAGGCGATCCTCGACGCCGTCGAGCGATCCGCCGGGAGCAAACAGTGGGTGGAGCCGGAGTATTAGAGGCGAGAGGCGAGAGGCAAGAGGCAGGGAGGCGAGAGGCAGGTACGGTTTGAAGGTAGAGCCGATGCATTGCATCGTCTCCATAATCGCTGCACCGCAACGGCTCCGAAACCAATGGCGTTGCACGTCGAACGTCACACGTATGCGTAACCTTTGAGGTCTCAGCCAGTGATCCCGGAGGCTGTCAGAGCGTGGTTCTTCTGGAACGAACCGCGACGGTGTCATACACGCAACCTGACCTCAAAGGTCTGCGCCACGAATACAGGAGAAGAGTCTATGCCGCGACCGGTTACTCTGTTCACGGGCCAGTGGGCCGATCTGCCGCTGGCGACGCTGGCTGCCAAAGCCAAAAGCTTCGGCTATGACGGACTGGAACTTGCCTGCTGGGGTGACCATTTCGAAGTTGATAAGGCGCTCGAGTCCGACCGCTACATCCGCGAGAAACGCGAACTGCTTGAGCAGCACGGGTTGCAGTGCTTCGCCATCAGCAATCACCTGGTCGGTCAGTGCGTATGCGACCGCATCGACGAGCGCCACAAGGCGATCATCCCGGCACGCATCTGGGGCGACGGCGATCCCGAAGGGGTGCGCCAGCGCGCCGCTGAGGAGATGAAGAACACCGCGCGCGCCGCCGCTGCATTCGGCGTCAAACAGGTCAACGGCTTCACCGGGTCCTCCATCTGGCATCTGATCTACTCCTTCCCGCCCAACATTCCTGAACAGATCGAGGCGGGGTACGCCGACTTCGCCGCGCGCTGGAACCCGATTATGGACGTGTTCGATGAGGTGGGGGTGCGCTTTGGTCTGGAAGTGCATCCCACCGAGATCGCCTACGACATTGTGACGACCGAGAAGACCCTGGCGGCGATTGGGCGCCGACCAGCGTTCGGCATCAACTTCGATCCGAGCCACCTGATCCACCAGTTCGTCGATCCGGTGCTGTTCATTGAAACATTCGCCGACCGCATCTATCACGTGCATGTGAAAGAAAGCCGTCGCAACCTGAATGGACGCACAAGCATTCTGGGATCGCACCTCAACTTCGGCGATCCGCGCCGCGGTTGGGATTTCGTGTCGCCAGGGCACGGCGACATTCAGTGGGACCCGATCTTCCGCGCGCTGACCCGCATCGGCTACAACGGTCCGCTCTCGGTCGAGTGGGAAGACAGCGGCATGGACCGCGAATTTGGCGCAGCGGAGGCGTGTGCGCTTGTGAAAAAGAGCGACTTCCCGCCGAGCGCCGTCGCCTTCGATGCGGCGTTCCAGAAATCCTGACACGAAGAGTGGAGAGCGAATATGACTCGTCTCCTGGAAGGAAAAGTCGCCATTGTGACCGGCGCCAGCCGCGAAATTGGCGCCGCGATGGCGGAGATGCTGGCAGCGCACGGATGCGCGGTGCTGGCGGCGCACTTCGGTGAGGCGGAACGCGCTGAAGCGGTTGTTCAGCGCATCCGCGCCACTGGAGCGCGGGCGCTGGCATACGACGCCGATCTGTCGAGCGTTGCAGCGAACCGGGCGCTGATCGCGCGCGCTGTGGAAGCCTTCGGACGAGTCGATATTCTGGCGGCGAACGCCGGTCTCACGATCAGCGCACCTTTCCTCGACACAACTGAGGATCAGTGGGATACGCTCTTCAACCTGAATGTCAAGGGGTCATTCTTTGCAGCGCAGGCGGCGGCGCGCCAGATGATCGCGCAGGGCGACGGCGGACGGATCATATTTTCGGCGTCGGTGACCGGCGTGCAGGCAATTCCCGGCTTGAGCGCCTATGGGATCACCAAAGCGGCGCTGCGGCATATGGCAAAAACCCTGGCGTGCGAACTCGGTTCCTACGGCATCACCGTCAACGCCCTGGGCATTGGCGCCATTCTGAATGAGCGCAACCGCGCCGACGACCCGGAGTACGAGGCGCACTGGAACAGCGTCACCCCCACTGGGCGCGTCGGACTGCCCGCCGATGTTGCGCAGGCGCTGGTCTTTCTGGCGTCGCCAGGGGCAGCGCATATCACCGGTCAAACGCTCATTATCGACGGAGGATGGACGCTGACCAGTCCGCTGCCGCTGTCTTCCTGAGTCCTGGTATCATGCGCGCGGCGCAGGGGCGCCAGAGGATGCGTTCCGAAACGGAACAGACATCAGCGCTACGAGAACCAGGAGAGAGGAGGACAGGATGAAACTGGCGCAGATCGAAGGACTCGAACCGGATGTGATTGCCCGCCTCAGTGCCATTGGCATCGACACGACGAACGATCTGCTTACCCGGGGCGCCGAACCGGCTGGCAGAGCCGAGATCGCCAGCGCTTCCGGGTTGACCGAGACGGCGCTGCTTGCTCTGCTGTTCCGCGCCGACCTTGAGCGAGTGCATGGCGTCGGCTGGGACTACGCCGGGTTGCTGGTGGAAGCAGGCGTCGGCGCCGTGGCCGATCTGGCGCACCGTCAGGCGGAGGAACTGCGGAAGCGGATGGCGGTGATCAACGCTGAACGCAGCCTGGTCAGACGTGTGCCGTCACTGGCGCAGGTAAGCGCCTGGATCGATCACGCGCGCACCCTGCCAGCAGTGCTGCGATTCGATGGCGGCGGCGAAACCTATTGAATGTTGGTCATGCATCCCTTTTTACAGAAGCTGCGGGCTGATGAACTGTGAATGGTACACGCTCCGCTATCTGCCTGACCGCCCGGCGGCTGATGAAGATGATGAACATAGCCCGATATTCCCGGGCGCTGCGGGCTAATGGATTTTGAATACATATTCCGCTATCCGCCTATCCGCCCGACGCCTATAGTCGCGGGCTACGGTTGCGAAGCCCGCCTTCGCGGGCTGGACGGGGCGATAGCGGATTAATTTCTCAAAGACCATAAGCCCTGGCTGAGATCGTGCAAGCCCCTCTGGGGCTTCCGCATCCTGAGCGAGGGATTATGAGGACTAAGCAAATAGTCTGGTATTTCCGGGCGCTGCGGGCTGAAGCCCTGGCTAAGGTCATGAAAGCCCCTCTGGGGCTTCCACGTCTTGAGCGAGGGCTTTAGCCCGCAGCTCAGAGGGCGCGCGACCTGGCGTCACAGGTTTATCGGATGTATTTACCTTCATTAGCCCGCAGCTCAGAGGATGCGCGGCTCGGCAGTACAGGTACATCGGATTCATTTCTTGATCTTCATAAGCCGCAGGCTCCATGAAGCAAAACCCGCCTGCGCGGGCTGGACAGGACGATACTGGAATTATTTTCTCACTCCGTCAACTGCTGGGCTACAAAGCGGATAGCGGAGCATATATTCTTTCTATCAGTCCTTGCTGAGATTACGAAAGCCAGACTCGGTTCTGAACGTCATAAGCCCTTGCTCAGGTCAGGCAAGCCTCTCCGGGGCTTTCACGCGCTCGGTGAGGGCTTGTGGACATAACTTGATCGTCACGTGAAAGTGAGACCTTCCTATGAACGACCTGTACGAACCCAAACCTGAACACAAGTTCACCTTCGGTCTCTGGACGGTCGGCAACGTCGGACGTGACCCGTTTGGCGAACCGGTGCGCCATCCGCTCTCGCCGGTCGAAATCGTCCATCTGCTGGCGGAAGTTGGTGCGTATGGCGTCAACTTCCACGACAACGACCTGATCCCGATTGATGCAACACCAGCCGACCGCGATCGCATCCTGCGCGATTTCAAAGCGGCACTGCAGGAAACCGGCCTCGTCGTGCCCATGGCGACGACGAATCTCTTCGCCGATCCGGTGTTCAAGGACGGCGCGTTTACATCGAACGACCCGAAGGTGCGCGCTTATGCGCTGCAAAAGACGATGCACGCCATCGACCTGGGGGTTGAGTGTGGCGCGAAGGTGTACGTCTTCTGGGGCGGGCGCGAGGGAGTGGAGAGCGATGCAGCCAAAGACCCGCAGGAAGGACTGAAGCGCTACCGCGAAGCGATCAACTTTCTCTGCGCTTATGTCAAAGACCAGGGGTATGATCTGAAATTTGCACTTGAGCCGAAGCCGAACGAGCCGCGCGGCGACATCTACCTGGCGACGGTCGGGCACGCGCTGGCGTTCATCAACACGCTCGACTACCCCGACATGGTCGGGCTGAACCCGGAGGTCGCCCACGAAACGATGGCTGGCTTGAACTTCCTGCACAGCGTCGCGCAGGCGTGGGATGCGGGCAAACTGTTCCACATCGATCTGAACGATCAGGTGATCGGGCGTTACGATCAGGACTTTCGCTTTGGCGCCGTAAACCTGAAAGCGGCGTTCTTCCTGGTGCGCTTCCTGGAGAATGTCGGCTACCAGGGAAGCCGTCACTTCGACGCGCATGCCTACCGCACTGAGGATTACGAAGGGGTCAAAGCATTTGCACGCGGCTGTATGCGCACCTACCTGATCCTGAAAGAAAAGGCGCGCCGTTTCGACGAAGATGCCGAAATCCAGGCGCTGCTGGCGGAAATTACCGCCGACGACGGCTCGATGGCGCCTTTCCAGGGCGGCTACAGCCGCGAGAAAGCAACTGCGCTCAAAGCGCATCCGTTTGATCGTGTTGCGCTTGGACGGCGCGGGCTGGCGTATGAGCGACTCGATCAATTGACGAACGAACTGCTCCTCGGCGTGCGTTGAGAGGAATACGCAAATGCCTGCCTATCTTCTCGGTCTCGATATCGGCACCACCAGCGCCAGAGCATTGCTCTGCGATGACAACGGTCGGGTTCTGGCGGTTGCGACGTCCGAATACCCGCTCTCAACACCCCAGCCGCTCTGGAGCGAGCAGAATCCAGAGGACTGGTGGCGCGGCGCGTGCGAGGCGCTCCGCACCGTTGTGACCCAGGCCAGCGTCGCGCCGGAGCAGATCGCCGGGTTGGGACTGACCGGTCAGATGCACGGGTCGGTCTTCCTCGACGAACACGACCGGGTGATTCGTCCTGCACTGCTGTGGAACGACCAGCGCACCGCTGAAGAATGCGCCGAAATCACGCAGCGCGTCGGCGCCGAGCGTCTGATTGCCATCGCCGGAAATCCGGCGCTGACCGGATTCCAGGCGCCCAAGATTCTCTGGCTGCGCAATCACGAGCCAGAGCGGTATGCACAGGTTGCGCAGGTGCTGCTGCCCAAAGATTACATCCGCCGTAAACTGACCGGCGTGAGCGCCACGGATGCCGCTGACGCCGCTGGAACTCTGCTGCTCGATCTGCGTCGCCGCGACTGGAGCGATGAGATCCTGGCGGCGCTTGACATTCCGCACGCCTGGCTTCCGCGCGTCTTCGAAGGTCCAGAAGTGACCGGCGAACTGCTGCCAGAGGTTGCAGCCGATCTCGGCGTACCCGTCGGTCTGCCCGTCATCGCCGGCGGCGGCGACAATGCAGCGGCGGCAGTCGGCTCGGGCATTGTGCAGCCTGGCATTGTCAGCAGCAGTATCGGCACCAGCGGCGTGATCTTCGCCCATTCCGACGAGATTGCACTCGATCCGCAGGGGCGCCTGCACACCTTCTGCCACAGCGTTCCAGGGCGGTACCACCTGATGGCGGTCACACTGGCGGCTGGCGGTTCGTTTCGCTGGTTCCGCGATACGCTGCGCGCCGTCACTGGCCAGAACCTCAGCTACGACGATCTCACCACACTGGCGGCGTCGGTTCCGCCTGGCGCTGAAGGATTGATTTTCCTGCCCTACCTTAGCGGCGAGCGCACGCCACATCTCGATCCATTGGCGCGTGGCGCATTCATTGGGCTGACGGCGCGCCATACGCTGGCGCATATGGCGCGCGCCGTCATGGAAGGGGTCGTGTTCTCAATGCGGGATGGACTGGAGATTATGCGCCGCCTGGGTATCGCGCCGGGTCAGATCCGCGCAACCGGCGGCGGAGGCAAAAGCCCGCTCTGGCGCCAGATGCAGGCGGACATTTACGCGACTGAAGTGGCAACGCTGGCGGCAGAAGAGGGACCGGCATACGGCGCGGCGCTGCTCGCCGGGGTGGGCGCCGGGGTCTTTCGGGATGTGGACGATGCCGTGGCACGCTGCGTAACGCTCACCACGACGATTGCGCCCGACGAACGCACCGTTGCCCGGTATGATGAGGTCTACGCCATTTACCGCGAGATGTACGCCACCCTGCGCGAGGGCATGCATCGACTGGCGCATCTTACAATCGCAACGTAACTCACAGCGCAGGTGAGCGGTACATCAGCAGAAGCGAACGTGACTTGCGCCTGCTAGCAGAAAGCGCTAAGGTGACGGTCACGGGGGCG
>JANWXL010000222.1 GCA_025055265.1 Roseiflexus sp. | reverse complement strand
AGCGTCGGGCTAACGACCGACCGCGGGCATACGATGGAGTATTCCGCCGGTCCGTTCGGCGCCCGCGGACCGGGCGCCAGACCGCGTCGCAACGACGACCGGCGCTGAGGTTTCACCACAGAGACACAGAGGGCGCAGAGTCGTAAACATACTCTGTGTCCTCTGTGTCTCTGTGGTTAATAGCTACTCCCCGACGATCTGCCCATCGCGCATCTGGTAGACAATGTCGGCGAAGTCGAAGATTGCCCGGTCGTGGGTCGCCATGATCAGAGTTACACCCTCGGTACGAACGATGTTGCGGAGCAGGGTCAGGAGGTTCCGCCCGGTCGTCGAGTCGAGTTCGCCGGTCGGCTCATCCGCCAGCAGGATCCGGGGACGCGACACCAACGCGCGGGCAATGGCAACCCGCTGCTGCTGCCCGCCCGACATTTCGGCGGGACGGTGCGTCGCCCACCGTTCGAGACCGACCAGCGCCAGCGCCGCTTCAGCGCGCTGCCGCCGCTCGCGCCCGGAACGCACCCCCGCGATCCGCAATGGCATCTCGACATTCTCCCAGGCGGAGAGGATTGGAAGCAGGGCGAACGATTGAAAAATGAACCCGATCTTCTCGCGGCGCAGCAGCGTCAACTGATCCTGGTTCATGCCATTCAATGCCTGTCCGAAGAGCGCCACTTCACCTTCGGTCGGCTGGTCAAGCCCGCCGATCATATTGAGGAGCGTCGTTTTGCCGGAACCGGAACGTCCCATGAGCGCAACAAATGCGCCCTCTTCGACTGTCAGGCTCACGCCGCGCAGCGCAAGCACCCGCTCGTTATTGACGGTGTAGGCGCGTGTGACATTGGTGACACGCACGGCAGGAATGGCGGAAACGGTTGACATAGCAGCATCAGAAGACAGTTACGACCGTCGGCGTTGCAAGAGGTTGAGCCATTTTGTGATGCCGCGCGGTTTTTCCGGCGGCGGCTCGTCCGGCTCGGTCAGGCGTTTGACCGGCGGCGTCGATCCTGCAACCGGTCGCAGCACCAGACCGTCGGGTGTTTCTTCCATCCGAATGCGGTCGCCGATGTTGTAGCGTTCGCGGATTTCCTTCGGAATCTGCAGGCGTCCGGCAGAGTCGAGCATCACCAGCTCCTCGAAGACGTGCGCGCGCGCTGTGCCGTCGCCGTTGACCGGATCGGCAGGCTCAGTCTCCACACGCCGGGTTTCGCTGCTGGTCTTGCCGTCGCGGATCGCCACCACGCGATCCACGAAGCGCGCAATGTTCGGATCGTGCGAGACAATCACGACCGTCAGACCATAGGTGCGGTTCAGTGTATGAAAGATTTCGAAGATCGTCTCAGCAGTGTGGGAGTCAAGTTCGCCAGTCGGCTCGTCGCCGAGGAGGATTGCCGGGCGGTTGGCGAGAGCAATGGCGATAGCGACTCGCTGCTGTTCGCCGCCGGAGAGTTGCGCCAGGCGATGGTTGCGCCGGTGGGACAGACCGACCGCATCAATCAGTTCGCCTGCCCACTCACGACGCTCGCGCGCGCCGACTCCCGCCATGATCATCGGCAGTTCGACATTCTGCTCAACGTTCAGGTAGGGAATCAGGTTGCGCGCCTTCTGTTGCCACACAAAGCCGACATACTGGCGGCGGTAGCGGTCGAGTTGAGCGTCGCTGAGCTTCAAGAGGTCATTGCCGGCGACGATGACCCTGCCAGCCGAGGGGCGATCCAGCCCGCCCAGCACATTGAGCAGCGTCGTTTTGCCGCTGCCGCTCGCACCGACCAGCGCCATCACCTCGCCAGGTTGCACCGTCAGGTCGAGACCCTGGAGCGCAACGATTTCGATCTCGTCGAGTTTATAGATCTTGACCAGATTTTCGCAGAGAATCAGTGGTTCGCTCATGCCGCTCGCCTCGAACGACGGATTTCCGACATCATATGGCTTCTCCCAGTTTGACTGCCTGGAACAGTTTCATGCGCCGCAACAGGGCGATAGTGATGATCACTGCCGCGATCAGCATCGCGCCAAAGATGATGTAGATGATCGTGATCTGTTCCCAGGCGATCTGCACGATAAACGGCGGGATCTGTGAGTTCGCGCCGCGCCGAACCTGCAGAAATGGAATGAACAGGTGACTGGCAGTGATGCCAATCAGGGTTCCGCCAATCATGCCGGCGCCAATGATCAGCGCCTGTTCCCACGCCAGCAGCGCGCCGAGTTGCCGGGTCGAAAGCCCGATGGCGCGTAGTATGCCGAGTTCGACGAACCGGCGCTGGAACGAGAGCGCCGAGTAGAACAGGAATCCAAGTACAGTGAGAAATGCCGAGGCGATGAACCCGACCGACAGCAACCCGTAGAATCCCTGTCGCTCAGGGCGCGCGTGTTCGGTCACGATGACGCTAGGAGCAAACCCGCGCTCGAAGGTGCGCAGCCCCAGTTCGCGGATGCCCTCGTCAATCGCCCGGCGATCAGTGCCTGGCGCCAGCCGCAGCCAGACATCATAGGGATACTGTCCGCCCTGCATATCGAAGGCATAGTCGAGATTTCCGATCAGGAACGGACCATCCCCCGGATAGACGGTCGGGAAGAGGTTCACATACCCTGCGACGGTCACCGGCACGCGCACGTTTCGGTCGAGGTCGTTCATGATCACCTCGAAGCGGTCGCCAGGACGCAGGCGGTTCTGTGCAGCAAACGCGCTGTGTACCAGAACGGCGGAAGGGTCGTCCGCCAGACGGTTCATCAGTGCGCCGAGCGACTCACCGGCATAATCGGCGCGCCAGTGAATCACGCTGGTCAGATCCACCCGATCAACGCCAATGAAACGGGCAGGGATCGTGCGATTGGCAAGACTGATCTCAACCTGACTGATCGACACGCGCGTTGCAGCTTCGACGCCGGGGATGGTCATGTAATCGGTGACCGGCAGGAACATAAAGCGCGCCTCCTGCATCCCATCAGACGTCTGCGGTTGCTGCGGCTGCATCCCCGCCATCGGACCAGAAAAGCCGCCGCTCTGCCCCAGGTCATACAGGCGCATATCGCTGCCGTTTTCATAGTACACCTGATCGATCAGGTGGCGGTCGAGCGTCTGCGCCATTGACGCGGTAAAGGTCGCCAGGCTGAGCGTGAGGGTCAGCAGCAGCACCGGACCGGTGTAAGCGCCGGGGGTGCGCGCCAGATAGCGCAGCGCGGTCACCGTCGCCACGCCGCTCAAATGCCGCGCCAGCCACTCCAGCGCGCTCATCGCCAGTGGGAAGATGCGCATCGCCACCAGCGCCAGCGTGAACATGTAGAGGGTCGGCGCCAGCAGGAGCAACGGATTGCCGAAGGGATCATCGGCAGCGCCGAGGAATGCCACTGTGCCGCGCTGCTCCAGGAGCGTATAGCCGTAGTAGACCGGCAGCAACAGCAGCAGGTCGAGGTACATCCGCTGCCAGAACGGTTTGCGCGTGGCCCGTGCGCGTTCGCTCTTGAACGATACGATGGTGTACCGCGCGACGCCGAAAGCAGGCAACAGACTCGCTGTCACCATCAGCGCCAGCATCTGCCAGGCGCGCTGCCAGGCGTCAGGAGTCAGTTCAATCGGCAGCAATTCGCCTGGTTGTACGTCAAGGAACGAGCGCGTCCAGGTCATCACCAAGCCAGCGCCCTGCCCCAGGGCGACTCCCGCCGCCAGTGCAACAATGCCGAGCAGCAAACCCTCGATCAGGTAGATAGCAAGCACCTGCACGCGCGAAGCGCCGCGACTGCGCAGCACGGCGATCTCATTACTCTGGCGCTGCACGACCAGCCCGGCGACCAGCAGAATGAAATAGGCGATCAACCCAAGTACCGGAACGCTGAAGATCGTCAGGATCAGGGTCAGTCGCTGCACCTGGCGCTGATGCTCCGCCAGCGCCTGCGCTGGCGAGATGTCGATGCGCGATCCGGGCAGAATGGTGGTTATGTCGGTGGCAATGCGACTGATGCGCGCACGAATGTCGGCGACATCCGAGGAGCGCACGCCGCTGCCATCTGCAATCGCGTACCATGTGGCGACATAGATGGGTTTCGGGTTGATCACGGTCAGGCGTTCGCGGAAACTTTCCTCCGGCACGAAGAGCGTATCGTAGAGGGTTGTCGGGTCGTAGAACCAGTAGTCGCTGCCGGGGTCACGCACGCGCCAGACCCCAGCGATGCGAATCGGGTAACTCTGCTCAACGCGCTGTTCCTGCGGACCAAGAATGAGGTATTCTTCGCCGACCTGAAAGCCGAGTCGTCCCGACAGATCTTCCGAGATCAGCACTTCGACCGGTCCATTCGCCGATGCCGGTTGGGGAAAGGCGCCGTCAATGATGTCAATGTGCTGCTCAAAGTCGGTGGCAAAGGCGGTGTTGACGAAGATCAGCGGCTTTCCGACGCCGCTGGCAGGCATGAGGGGCGCTTTATCGGTGGCGACGTAGCGCACCTCCGTGGTGATCGGCAGACCGAGGCGCTCTGCCAGGCGGGTGCGCATATACTCATCGAGCGGTACATAGTCGCGCCAGGAGATGACCCCGGTTTGCGAACCGAGGTAACGAAACATAAAAGCGAACGGCGGTCTTTTGGACCCGGCTTCCCCCTGCGCCAGCTCGTCGCGCAGGATGCGATAGCCGACCGCCTCGGCGTACACCGGAATGCTGACCGTCAACCCGATGGCGACGATAAAGCCGACGGCGATGGCGAGCATCAACCCCAGGTGGCTCCACAGCCGCCGACTGACGACGCGCAGCACGCCGATCAACGATCCTGGCGACCACCATCGACCCCAGCGCCTCAGGGCGAGACGGGGAGCGGCGGGATGCGATGAGCCGGGGGTGGATGTTGTGGCCATATTGGAATCACCATATTGTAGAGACGTTGCAATGCAACGTCTTTACTGCCCGACGACGACATCGCCTTCCTTCACCCCTTCGAGGATTTCGATCCGTTCCAGGCTGACGATGCCGACCCGCACATCCTGGCGTCGCTGGCGATCGCCTTCTTTGACGACGACGAACCGCCGACCCTCGAAGGCGCGCACTGCCTGCGGCGGCAGCCAGAGCGCATTTTCAACTCGTTTCAGCGTGATGACCACCTGCGCCAGGTCGCCGACTTCGAGATCGACACCGGGCGCCTGGAAGTCGATGTGGTACGCGCGGTCGGGGTTGATCGTCGCGGCGCTGCTCGTGAGCGTGGTGGGAAGTTTCGTCACCACGCCGTCGAACACCTTCCCCGGCGCGCGCGAGAAGGTGATCTGCACCGGCTGCCCCAACCCGATGCGCGAGGCGTCCTGCGACGCGACGTTTTCGACCAGCAACTCTTTCTCGGTGTCATCCATGACCGTGATGACCGCGCGATAGGCAGTGATCTGATCGCCGGGCTTGTTGCCGACAGCCGCTACCTTGCCGTCGAAGGGGGCGTAGAGGCGCATCGCTTCCATCTGCGTTTTCAGGCGCTCGACTTCGAGTTGCGCAGCAGCGACCCGACCTTCGAGTTCGCTGTCGCCGATCTGCTTCGCCTCATCGACCGCAATCCGCGCTCGTTCGACATTGCGCCGCGCGCGCGCCAGGTCTTCCGGCTTGGGTCCGCGCGTCAACGCGTCATACGCCGCCTGCGCCTCCGCCAGCAGCGCCTCGGCGCGCGCGATGGCCGGTCCTTCGTTCTGGCGCGCCTGATCATACGCCAGTTGCGCCTGGCGGACCGCCATTTCCGCGTTGCGCAGTTCGGCTTCGGCGCGCTCAAAGGCTTCCTTTACCGCGTTATAGCGCCAGTCCTGCGGTTTATCCTTGATGTCATTCCACTCTGTCAGCGCACGCAGGTAGGCGGTCTGGATCGCGGGCAGGGCATTGGACGCCTGAGCGAGCGCCATTTCGGCGCGCGTCTTTTCGGCTGAGGCGTTGGTGCGCACCTGTTCGAGGTTCGCCTTTGCCTGCGTCAGATTCGCCTGCGCACGCACCAGTTCGAGCGGATCCGGCGGCTCTTGCAAACGGCGCAGTTGCGCCTGCGCTTCTTCCAGGTCGAGCTCGGCGCGGCGGATTGCCGCATCGCGCTGCGCCTTCGAGCGGTTCAACACCAGTTGCGCCTGTTCCAGCGCCACTTCCGCCTGACGCAACTGGTTCGGCAGATCGCCCATTTCCAGTTCGGCGAGTAACTGCCCTTTCGTCACCGGATCGTTGCGGTCGACGTACAGCACCTTGAGGAAGCCATTCTGAGTGAATGACAGTTCCACCTGTTTGGTGGCGGCGACGAACCCGCTGACCTTAATCTCATCAACGACCACGCCGCGCTGTACGACATATGTCGGTTTCTCCAGCACATTCTGAATCGGGCGCGGCGTGGGGGTTGGCGCTGTCTGCGCAGCAGCGCCGCCGCAGGCGGTAAGCAGTGCGAGCGTCAGGACAAAGAGCGTGGCGCGGGGAAGGAGGAGGTAGCGGTTCATAGGCTATTCCGTCGTTGGAACATTACCTTCTGGATTATACCATCATTTGACACTGAGAGCGGTCACACGCGCGGCAACGGCGCGACCTGTGCGGCGTCGTGCAGTGCGCGTCGCCACAGTACGAAGAGATAAGCCTGGACGACCCATCCAACCAGCGCCCAGCATCCAACGACCAGCGGAACGTCGCCAAGAACATCTGCCATGCTGCTGAGGAACAGCCCGCTCACCTGGCTGACTCCCATCACGACGAGCATATAGACCCCCATCACCCGCCCGCGCATGTCGTCCGGCGCCGCCATCTGGAGGAGGGTATTCGTCAGCGTCAGCACCGTGATCCCTGCCCATCCAATCGCTGCCAGCAACGCCATCGCCAGCACGAACGAGCGGGTAAGAGTAAATGCGCCAAGCAGCAGCATGTAACTGAGCAATGCTGCCGAACGAACCCCAAACCGCGGCAATCGGTCGCCGACAAAGGTGATCATCAGCGCCGCCATCAGCGCACCCGCGGCGTTGGTTGATGCCAGGATGCCAAATCCCTGGGCGTCAGCGCCGAGCACATTGCGTGCAAAGTATGGCATGAGCGGAAAGTACGCCAGCCCAAAGACGCAGTGCGCGGTGATCTGCAGCAACAGCAACCGCACCTGCGCATTGTGGCGCATATAGGCGAATCCTTCGCGCATCTGCTGCCAGTTGCTCCGGCGCGGCGGCGCGACGAACGGGTGCAACCGCATCATCAGCAACCCGCCGATGACTGCCAGGACGCTCAAGCCGTTGAACAGAAACGCCGGACCCTCACCGGTGGCGGCCACGAGCGCCCCGGCAACCGCCGGTCCAATGATCCGCGCACCGTTCATGACGGTTGAGTCGAGCGCAATGGCGTTGATCAGGTCGTCGCGCCCGACGAGTTCGACAGTAAACGCCTGGCGCGCTGGATTCTCGAACGCAGACGCAATGCCAACCATCAATGCGGCGATCAGGACGTGCCAGACCCGCACTGTATCGCTGAAAATCAGCAACGCCAGGAGCAGCGCCATCGCCATTGCCGTTCCCTGAGTCATCAACAGCAACGTGCGTTTGGAAACGCGATCCGCCAGGGCGCCGGCGGGGGCAGAGAGGATCAGCACCGGCAGCGACTGCGCTGCGGCAATCGCCCCCAGCCAGAACGGCGCATCCGTCAACCGTAACACCAGCCACCCCTGCGCGGTCGCCTGCATCCAGAATCCGATATGTGCGATGAGTTGCCCGAAGAATAGCAGGCGGTAGTTGCGATGGCGCAATGCGCGCAGGGCATGCGGCACGCGAAGACGGCGATGCGGCGGCGGAACGACAACGGGGGACGACACGACGATGCACTCCTCATCGAGTTTGCGAGAGAGCATTATAATAACACTATTCCCGTTTCGCCCCGCAGCGCCTCTGGAGTTACGGCCATGAGCGACGTTATCTCTTTTGCCGATGTGCTTGCTGCCCGCGACCGTTTGCGCGGCATCGCCCATCTGACGCCGGTGGCGACCTCGCGCACGCTCAATGCGCTGACGGGGCGCGCAGTATTTCTCAAGTGCGAGAATCTGCAGCGCGGCGGCGCGTTCAAGTTTCGCGGCGCCTACAACATGATCAGCCGCCTGCCGGACGAGGCGCGGCGACGCGGCGTCGTCGCCTACTCATCGGGGAACCACGCGCAGGGAGTGGCGCTTGCTGCTCGACTGCTCGACACGCCCGCCGTCATCTGCATGCCCTCCGATGCGCCAGCGGTCAAAGTGGAGGCTACCCGCGGCTACGGCGCGGAGATCGTGTTTTATGATCGCATGCGCGACGACCGCGCGGCGCTGGCGCAGCACATCGCGGAGGAGCGGGGCGCAACCCTTGTGCCGCCCTACGATCACCCGCATATTGTGGCAGGGCAGGGAACAGCAGCGCTCGAACTCCTCGAACAGGTCGAAGGCATCGATACGCTGGTTGTGCCGGTTGGCGGCGGCGGACTGATCTCCGGGTGCGCTGTCGCCGCTCATGGCGTGAACCCTGCTATTCAGGTCATTGGCGTCGAGCCGGAAGATGCCGACGATATGCGCCGCTCGCTGCTGGCTGGCGAACGAATCACCATCCCGCCGCCTGCTACCATTGCCGACGGATTGCGCGTTACAACGCCGGGCGCGCTGACATTTCCTATCGTGCAACGCCACGTGGCACAGATCGTCACCGTGAGCGACGATGAGATCCGTGAGGCAATACGCTTTGTGATGCTGCGCATGAAACTGGTCGTCGAACCAAGCGGCGCGGCTGGCGTCGCCGCAGCGCTTGCCAGGCGCCTGCCAGACTCAGCGCGACGCGTCGGGATCATTGTGTGCGGCGGCAACATCGATCCGCCATTGCTGGCGTCGTTATGGGAATGATGAGAAAGGTGCGCGGCAAGAGGCGAGAGGCGAAAGGCAAGGGGCGAGAGGCGAGAGGCGAGAGACAAGAGGCGAGTGACGAGTGACGAGTGATGAGTAGTTCCGGGCATCTCTGTGCCTTTGTGCCTCTGTGTGAGGAATGAAAGGCGAAAGATGCGAGGCGAGAGGTTACGAGATGGCAGGTTGCAGGCGCGAAGGGTACGCATTGCACATAAGAACAGTGCGGGTTAAGGCAAGCGATCTAACCCATAACCCCTAACCCCTAACCCTTAATCCCTAACCCTCAACCCCTGATTCAAGGAGGAAAGACATGAGCGCAATTACCGGTCACATTCCTTCTGCACAATGGTCGCTCTTCGGGGCGGAACTGCACATTCCCGACGGCTTCCTTAACCTGCCGATCTCGATCGTCTGTTGGATTGGCGCGATTGCGCTCATCGCCATTGCCGTGCAACGAGCGCAGCGCACCCTCGATGAACGGCAGATGCCGTTGATGGGCATTATGGCGGCATTCATCTTTGCTGCGCAGATGATCAACTTTCCGGTTGCTGGCGGAACATCGGGGCACCTGCTCGGCGGCGTGCTGGCAGCGGTGACGCTTGGTCCATGGGCGGGGATTCTGGTCATGACGGCAGTGATCGCGGTACAGGCGCTGCTCTTTCAGGATGGCGGACTCCTGGTCATGGGCGCAAACATTCTGAATATGGGGCTGATCACCGCCCTGATCGGCTACGGTCTGTACCGCAGCGTCATCAATCAGCGCCCGGCGATCCGACTGGCGGTGGTTGGCGTGGCGGCGTGGCTCTCGGTGATGGGCGCGGCGCTGGCGACATCGCTGCAACTCTGGTTGAGCGGCACGGTTGCGCTCGAAGTCGTGATTCCTGCGATGATGAGCGTCCACGCGCTGATTGGCATCGGCGAGGCATTGATCACCGCGGCGGCGGTTTCGTTCATTCTGCGCACCCGACCTGAGATAATCGAAGCCGGTGCGCAGCGCAGCGGACTCGATCGCAGCTGGGTCATCGGTGGCGCCATTGCGTCGCTCATCGTCGTCATTCTGTCGCCGCTCGCCTCCGCCGATCCGGACGGACTCGAGCGCGTGGCGGAGGATATCGGCTTTATCGACCTGGGGCAGAGCGCGCCGTATGAGATTATTCCCGACTATACCGTGCCCTTCCTGGGTGAGACGCCGCTTTCGACGATTGTAGCGGGAATCATCGGAGCACTGGTGGTCGCCGTTGTCATCATCCTCGTCGCACAGGCGCTGCGGAGCCGGAGGGTGGGGGTTAGGGGTTAGGGGTTAAGGGTTAGGGGTTAGAGATTAGGTTCTTGGTTCTTGGTTCTCGGTTCTCTTATGACACACATCCACCTGTCAGATCGTTACCGCAACGGCGTGAGCGTTATGCACCGGCTTGATCCGCGGGTCAAGGTCATCATTACTGTTCTGTTCATCGTGTCGAATACGCTGTTGCCCGATGGCGCGTGGATGGCATATGCCTTATCACTGGGACTGGTGACGTTCGTGTGTATGCTGGCGAGGCTGGGAGCGTTCTTTGCACTGAAGCGGTCGTTTGTGGCGCTGCCATTCGTACTTGTTGCGATCACCGTCTTATTTGCCACCCCCGGACAGACAATCGCCGGTTGGCAGTTCGGCGACCGCGTCCTGCTGGTGACCGACGCGGGAGTAACGCGCTTCTTCAGCATTCTGGCGCGGAGCTGGCTGTCGGTGCAGATGGCGATTGTGCTGACAGCGGTGACGAACATTCCTGACCTGTTGCACGCTCTGCGGCATCTGCGCACGCCGCCGCTCCTGGTTGGCGTCATCGGGTTTATGCTGCGCTATCTGGACGTGCTCGCTGATGAGGCAATGCGATTGATGCGTGCACGCGACGCACGCAGCGCGGGAGGCGGCGGTTCGCTCATCTGGCGCGCGCAGGTGGCGGGGCATATGGTCGGGCAGCTCTTCGTGCGCAGTTATGAGCGCAGCGAGCGGGTGTATCAGGCAATGCTGGCGCGCGGCTTCGATGGGCGCTTTCTGACGGTCAACCCGCATCAGATGCACGAACGCGACTGGTGGGCGCTGGCGGGAACGGTTACGGCGCTGGCGCTGGTGCAGGCGGCAGGATATATGTTGCGAATGTAGGAGTACAATTGCAAATAAGAAGAGTGTACAGGCCGCTGGTAACGTAAAATCTTCGCGCCTTTGCGCCTCTGTGTGAGTTTGTTTATCGTATGGAGAACCTGGCGATATGACCGATGCTATCGTTGCTGACCTGGCAAGCCCTGCGTTTCTTGCCGATCCCTACCCGACGTACCGGCGGTTGATCGAGCAGACGCCGGTCTTCTGGCTGCCGCATAGCAATGCGCCTGGCGGAATGTGGTGCGTCGCACGCTATGACGACGTGACATTCATCCTGCATAACGCGCCGGTCTTCAAGGATACGAGTCGCATCGCTCCGCCCGATAGTCTGACACCGCTCGATCGCGCGATGCTGCAACGCGATCCGCCCGATCACACGCGGCTGCGGCGGCTGGCGAGCCATGCGTTTACGCCGCGCCGTGTGCAGAGCCTCGAACCGTGCATCGAACAGATGAGCCTGGATCTGATCGCACGCATCCGTGAAAGGGGGGCAGCGGATTTCATCGCAGACTACGCCCGTCCCCTGCCGATCATGGTCATTGCCGAACTGCTCGGCGTGCCATTCGAGGATCATGATCGGTTCAGCGCCTGGTCGGATCAGATTATGATGGGGAGCGACTCGGTGCTTGGCGGCGAGGAAGCGGCGCGCAGGTCGCAGGAAGCGATGGCGTCGCTGGTCGCCTACTTTACGGCGCTGATCGCGCAGCGGCGCCAGCAACCGCGCGACGATCTGATCAGCGCTTTGATCGCCGCGCGCGATGCAGAAGACCGGTTGAGCGAGGATGAACTGCTGGGCATGTGCGTCCTGCTCCTGATCGCCGGTCACGAGACGACGGTGAATCTGATCGGCAACGGGTTGCTGACGTTACTGCGCCACCCGGATCAACTGGCGTTGCTGCGACAACGCCCGGAATATCTGACATCCGCGATTGAAGAGATGCTGCGCTACGAAAGTCCAGTGCAGCGCTCAACCCCACGGTTTGCCGCTGAAACTTTCGAGATCGCGGGGCAGCGGATTGAACGGGGGCAGCAGATCAGTCTCATGTTTGGCGCCGCCAACCGCGATCCGGCGCATTTTCTCGAACCAGATCGCTTCGACATCACGCGCCATCCTAATCCGCATTTAGGATTTGGTTCAGGGATTCACTATTGCCTGGGCGCGCCGCTGGCGCGGATTGAGGCGCGGGTGGCGTTCAGTCACATTCTGGAACATCTGCCAGCCATACGACTGGCAACCGATCAATCGGAGTGGAAACCGGTCACCTGGCTGCGCGGGCTGAGACGTCTGCCGGTCAGCGTTTGATTATAGCGTACTGCGTCCCCAGAGAAAGCGCGCGATGCGACGCGAAGCGACGAATCGCCGGTCGGCGCGTTGCACGACTACTCCGTCGTGCGCGTCGGGTCGCCGAATCAGCGGCGTTCCGGGGCGCAACCCGCGCGTCCAGAGAAACTGGAGCGCGCAACTGTCCTCCCCGGCTTCCTCATCGATGCGAGAAATGATGAACCAGGCGTCAATCGGCGCAGTCACCAGCAGTTGTTCGTCAGGATGCGTTTCGCTGCGTCCAGGAATGGGATTGCCATACGGGCAGGTTGTCGCCTGCGCAGTGAGCGCTTCCAACCGCGCCTCCATCACCGGGGAGAGCACTGGTTCCAGGTGTTTCGCCTCGCGGTACACTTCGTGCCACGGAACCTTAAGCGTATCGTTGAGAAAACGCTCGAGGAGGCGACGGCGACGGAGGATCTGTGCGCCAGCCGCTGCGCCTTCATCGGTCAGATGAACGACGTTCACATCGTCGCGCGTGATCAGGCGCTTCTGTTCCAGCCGTTGAAGCGCAAGAACAACTGACGGCGCCAGCGCCTGCGCTCGCATCCAGTGAACGACCTGTGACATCACCACCGGCTCGCGTCGTTCGCTCAGTATGGCAACGACCTCCAGGCAGGCGCGTTCGAGTCCGTCCGTCCCGTTGTTGTCATCGGGTCCGTCGACGCCTTTCAGATGCACAATTCGCGGTACCATTGCGTGTCCTGGCGCTGCTGACCGTAGTTATTGCGAGGCGTGTCGGCGACAACGCCATATGGGCAGGAAGATTTATCGGATTCGCTTGCAGCGACGCCTGACTCCCGGTTCTTTGGGCAGGCTCCCACAACTGAACGCATTATGCCTCTTCGAGCATACGCTCGATCCGTGCGCGCATCGCAGCGTCGGCGTGCCCGCCTTCGCGCGTACCGACGCAGAGACAGTACACACCGCTCCCTGCATCGCAGCGAACCTCGATTCGATACGCACCGGCTTCTGGCAGCGGCGGCACATAGGATTGGATCAGACGATAGTTGCGCCCGGCAATCGTCAGCGGCGCCGGATGAATTGCTGGCGACAGCCCGGTTGCGGGAAAACCCGGACCGAAGAGGGTGATGTGCGCCCTGAAGCCGGATTGATGATCCTTTTCGGGAATGAGGAGCATCGCGCGGATCCCGGTGGCTTCAGGAACAGAAAACGTGTAGTACGCAGACGGCGCTGCTGCGCTAAGGCGACCATAGATCGCCTGGGCGAGCGTGGGATCGCCAATGACGAAGGGCGCCGCCGGATCGTGCGAACCGTCCTCATTGGCGATCCCCAGGTGCAGGCGCATCAGCGTCAACAACGTCGTCGCAAGGGCGAGGGAAGCGAGAAAAAGCGCGATCATGAAATCAACCGCCAGACATCATAGCCGAACGAGCCGACAATAATCGCTAGAATTGCGGCACACAGCGGCAGCATGTCGAAGCGGTGCGGATGGCGCGTGCGCCAGAGATAACGCAGACCCGAAATGAGCAACCAGAGCGCCACCAGGTCCAGCGCCATCGCAACGACCAGCGAAAAACTGCCTGCCAGCCCGATGATTGGCAGAACAATCGGCAGAATCAGGTACTGCA
>JANWXL010000202.1 GCA_025055265.1 Roseiflexus sp. | reverse complement strand
GCGGCGCGTTCTCTGAGCTGCGGGCTAAAGCCCTCGCTCAGGACGTGGAAGCCCCAAAGGGGCTTTCACAATCTCAGCCAGGGCTTACGGTTCTTGAGAAATAAATCCGGTGTCGCCTGCACGAGCCTGCGAAGGCAGGCTTCGCAACCATATCCTGCGACCTATGGAGTTTGAGAAAATAATCCGGCATCGCCTAGTCTAGCCCGCGCAGGCGGGCTGCGCAACCGTAGCCCGCGACTTCAGGCGCCGGGCGGGTAGGCGGATAGCGGAATAATTTTTCAAAAACCATCTTATCCAAAAGCCCTTCGCGCCTTTGCGTCAATAGTTAGTGAAGATGACCGACGATATCACCCGCCTCAAACAGGAAATCGCTGAATTGGAGCAGGCGCTGAAACAGGTCGCTGGCATCCCGGCGGCTGCGGCGGCGCTGCGCGCCCGGATTGACGAGAAGCAGCGCCTGCTCGCGGCCCTCGAAAGCGCCTTTCAGGCGCCCAGGGTCAGCGGTCCGACTGTCAGCAAGATCACAGCGCGTGAGGCGAATATTGCCACGGATCAAACAATCCTCCACGGCGCGCCAGCCGCTGGTGCGCCCCCAGCGTCGGGCGGCGTCCCTGGCGCAGGCGCTGCGTCTGAGATCACCGGACCGCGAGTTGAGGGGATCGAGGCGGATGAGGCGAATATCGCCACCAGGCAAACGATCGTTCGCAACGCGCCGGCTGCGCCGCTCGTCGTGCTGGCGGCATACGCCGCGCCGCGCGGCGCTCCCGCGCTCGCCTGGGATGTCGAGGAGCGGGCGCTGCGCGACTGCCTGGCGCCCTACCCGGATCGCTTCCGCTTTGAGCCGCTGCCGCGCGCCACGCCGGACGACCTCCACCAGGCGTTGCTGCGCCTCCAGCCGTCCTACCTCCACATCCTCAGCCACGGCGACGCCGGTACACTCCTGTTTCAGGATTCGTCCGGCGATGAGCATCCTGTGCCGCGCGCTGCGCTGCTTCAGACCTTCGCCAGCGTTCCGGCGCTGCGCTGCGTCATCCTGAGCGCCTGCGAGTCGGCGGCGAACCTGACGGCGCTTGGACCCGGCATGCCGCCGGTGATCGCTATGCGCGCGGCGATCAGCAGCGAGGCGGCCCGCGCATTCGCGCAGGGGTTCTACGACGCCGTCGCCGCCGGGCGCGATCCGCGTTCCGCCTGGATCGCCGGATGCGACCGGATGCGTCTGACCGGCGCCGGTGACGCTGATGTGCCAGTGTTTCTGGAGTAATGCTGTTACGGGGCTTCTCGCCGGGCCTGACCCTGATGAAGGATTGCCGGATATGCGGCGGGCGTTGGCTGAGCCTGTCGAAGCCGACGCCCACTGCCAGGGTCGAGTGCCGTGAGAAAAAAGAAACACACCCGGCGTTTCCGCCGGGTGTTTGCTGGCTCCCCGACCAGGATTCGAACCTGGAACCTACTGATTAACAGTCAGCCGCTCTACCGTTGAGCTATCGGGGATCGTCAATCCCAATACGAGATTATACACTTCTGGAGGCAGTCTGTCAAACTTGACTCGCGGGTTTGCTCTGTGCTACGATGCACGCGGTTCCGAATCCGATATCGTTCCTGCTCCGTCAGAGAGGTGTTCGGTTGACCACGCAAGATACTACAACCGGCATGCCGCCGATGATCGGGCGCTGCCTGACCATCCCGGAGTGGCTCGAGTATGTCGCCCGCTACCAGTTCGGGCAGTTGACCCCGTCGAAAGTGGTGCTGCACCACACCTGGCGTCCGACGGTGCAGCAGTGGCGCGGGCTGGCTTCGATGCAGGGCATGCAGCGCTACTACGCCAACAAGGGATGGTCGTCCGCCCCCCACATTTATGTCGCTCCCGATGGCATCTGGCTGTTCACACCGATGAAAGACATCGGAATCCACGCCGGTCCTGGTAATGGCAGCCTGAAAGCCGGGTGGTACTCGATCGGCGTCGAGATGGTCGGCGACTACGACCGCGAACGGCCCTCCGGCGCAGTGTGGGAGGGAACAAAAGCGGTGCTTGGCGGATTGTCGCGGCGGTTGAACATTTCGCCTGCAACCCTGATCGCCTTCCACCGCGACTACAGCAAGAAAAGTTGCCCCGGTTGGTCAGTTACGAAAGAATGGGTGCTTGGCGAAGTCAATGCCTGGCTCAACAACGCTGCGCCGCCGCCCCCGCCCCCGCCCGGTCCGATCGGTCCCATCCCGCCGGAGATCGAAGAACTTGCCGAGGCGCTGCTCGACCAGAGTTACGCCCGTCGCGGCGAGGGGTACAACAGCGGTTGGGCGTTCCATCAGTTCGCTGTCGAGAACAACCTGGGCTTTCCAACGGCGAAGAGCCAGCGGTTGCAGCATGACGGCAAGACCTACAACTACCAGCCGTTTGCGCGCGATACGCTCTTCTGCGAAGTGCCGAACTGGGGCGATGTGCAACGTCTGTCGCAGTTGCTCGCCGGTTCCATCCCGCCGCCGGGGTCGCTTGGGCGCGCTCTGCTCGACGCCACTTACGCCACTGGCGGCTCGCCGTTTCGCCCCGACTGGGCATTTCACCAGTACGCCATCGCCGGTCAGACGCTCGGACCGCCGCTGGAACCGAGCAAGACGCTGGTTGTGGACGGGGTTTCCTACAGTTACCAGGTCTTCGCTACCGACACGATTTTCAACCGCGGCACGGAATGGCAGAACATCCAGCGCCTCAGCGCTCTTGCCAACACCACCAACCCGGCGCAGGCAAAGGTGCGCGACGAACTGCTGAAGGCCACCTACGCCGCCGCCGGGCAACAGTACCGCCCCGATTGGGCATTCCACCAGCTTGCCCGGCAATGGAACCTCGGCGCGCCGCTGGGGAAAACCAACCCGATCACCGTCGGCGGTAAACAGTACAACTTTCAGGTCTATGCGACCGACACAATCTACAACATTGTGCCGAACTGGAGCGACGTGAGGCGCCTGAGCGCGATTTTCGGACCCCAACAGGCGTTGCTTGCCGCTCCCGCGCCGGTCGCCAGGCGCCTGTCGCCGGGCGCTGTCTTCGCGCCAGAACAGGACGCCTTGAAAATCCAGCGCTTCACTATCGCCGGGCGCGCACCGACTGCGTATGGCAGTCGCAGCGGCTCGAAGATCCGCCTGATCGTCCTGCATGGCGACGAAGGACCGGCGCTTCAGTCGCTCGAAAGCATGACAGTGCCCGGCGCGCCGCGCACGCCGCACTACTACGTCGCCGCTGACGGCGCGATCTACCAGTTGATCGACGATGAGTTCGCCGCCTTCCATAGCGGCATGGCGCACTGGAACGGCGCGCAGCGCAACATCAACCGTAGCAGCATCGGTGTCATGCTGGAACGTCCGCGCACCGGCTACACCGACGCATCGCGTCGCGCCCTTTCCTGGCTGCTTGCCCGCCTGCGCACACAGTACAACATCCCGGCGTCTGGCGTCGTCCGCTGGGGCGAACTCTCCCCTGACGCCGCCAGCGATCTCGCCGATTTGCCTGTGAACTGGTATCGGGAGGGGTAAGGCGCGAGGCGAGGGGCACGAGGCACGAGGCACGAGGCAAGAGGCGAGAGACAGGAGGCGAGCGGCAAGTGATGAGTGACGAGTGGCGGGTGACGAGCAAGGAGCGGTTTTGATCATCTCTGTGCCTTTGCGCATTTGTGTGAGGAATGAAAGGCGCAAGGCAAGAGGCAAAGAGGCGCGAGGTGAGAGGCGCGCGGGGTGAGGCGCGGGGCGCAAGGTGAGAGATGAGAGGCAAGGGGCATGAGGTGCGAGGTGCGAGGTGCGAGGCAAGGGGCACGAGGCACGGGGCGCGGGGCGCGAGGTTGTAGTGCGAGGGTTGCAGGTGGGAAGGTACACGTTGAACGTGATGCCCTGAGCCTGCGAAGGGTTGAACGTTACCCATTCAACGCTGCCGCATTCGTTCATTCGCTTATTCGCTGCCGCATTCTTTGACAGCGCGAGGCGTGAGGCAAGGGGCACGAGGCACGAGGCACGAGGCGAGAGGCACGAGACCGCCGTCTGGTCCGTCGCTGGCATTCGCTTGTTCGCTGCCGCATTCGTTGACGATTCGTTGGCATTCGTTTATTCGCTGCCGCATTCGTTGACGCATTCGTTCATTCGTTTATTCGCTGTCGCATTCGTTGACGCATTCGTTTATTCGCTGCCGCATTCGTTGACGCATTCGTTCATTCGTTTATTCGCTGTCGCATTCGTTGACGCATTCGTTCATTCGTTTATTCGCTGCCGCATTCGTTCATTCGTTTATTCGCTGCCGCATTCGTTGACGCATTCGTTCATTCGTTTATTCGCTGCCGCATTCGTTGACGCATTCGTTCATTCGTTGACCCATTCGCTCATTCGCTAACGGCGAGACGTCGAGAAAGGACTGATGCCGTATGCCCATCAACCTCGACAAACTCACCGTGATGCCGATCAGCGATTGCCTGGTCGCTGAAGAGACGGCGTCGCTCTGGCAGATCTACGCCATGCTGCCGTCGGATCGCACGGATCGTCTGTACCGCTTCGTCGTTGTGCCGCTTGCTGATGGGACATTCATTGTCGCGCGCTGGATCGAGGTCGAGGAAATCGTCCATCGCCTGATGCGCTACGAAGACGTGCGCCGCTGGACGCTCCCCGAACTTGCTGCAACGCCTCTGCCGCAGGATTATGTGGAGCCGGAAGAACATGTCGTCGCCAAACTGAAAGACGTTCCCCTGGCGACCCTGATCCAGCGCCTGGCCCCCGTGCAGGGACTGGATCGTCAGGCGACCGCCACCCACCAGGCGCGCACCATCCGCGACGGTCATCCCGGCAGGCGCGTCGTTGTGCTCGACCACGGCGTGATCTATGGTGTCATTTTCGAGGAATTGCTCAGGGCTGGCGAGGTCGCTTTCGACCCATTCCAGTATGCAATGGCGCCGGCAATGGCTGATGATGTCAGCGGATACGATGAGGTCCAGGATGTTAGCGACACGGACGACACTGGGTCTGATCGTCCACCTTTCGCCGCACCGCTCCCCAACGAGGACGCAGGTATCGAACGCGGCGCTGGAGCGCCCGCGCCGCTCCCCGGTGAGGGCGCCGACTTCGAGCGCCCGCCGGAGTCGGCGTTGCTCAATCAGGTCGCCGCTGCGCAGGACGACCGGGTCTTCAACCTCTGGATCGAGCAGCGCTTGAACCGGGAAGCGGAGATCGTCGGCGGCGGCAGGACCCTGACGCGCATCGTTCCGCCAAACGAGCCGCTGGCAGTCGGTGGGATGTACGCTGTCAATGTGAATGTTGCAGCGCCGCTCGCCAGCGCCCATGTGCGGGCTGGAGGCGTCGAGCAGGCGGAAGCGATGACCGCTGCTGCACAGATCGAAGTGGATGTGCGCCTGGTCGCCGACAGCGCGTTCTTCAAGGTGTATGGCATCCCCCAGCAAAAGATCATCTTCCCGCGCGGCGGGGTCTCGAAGAATATCGCCAGTTTCATCATCGAGCCGATCCAGCAGGGAATCGGTGAAATCACGGCGCTCCTCTCGCTCAACCAGAAGCCGTTCCAGAAGATCGTCGCGCAGGTGGCGATTGGCGAGGCGGCGCTGGCAGGCCTGCCAGCCGAACCGGTGCGCGCCAGCGGACTGACCCTCGCCGCCGCTGCGGCGGCAATGAACAGCCCGCTCGCCTATCCCGCCGAAACCGACGCCACGCTGGTCATTATCCGTGAAACGACCGGCTATACGTTCCTTCTCTCGCTGGGGAGCGGGTTCACTGTCGCGCGCCTGAACCTGGCAGAGAGGGAGATCGTTGACGTCATCCGTCGGGCGCGCGCCGCGTTCCTGGAAAAAATCGTCAAAAAGATCGACCCGTCGCGTAACGTCTACGCCTATCAACTGAAGGACACGACGATCCCGGAGTCAATCCACCAGGAGTCGCTGCGCGATCTGCGGCAGATCGGCGCCCTGCTCTTTCGATCTTTGTTCTTTGCCCCTGGCAGCGGCGACCAGGGGAGCGACGTGGGGAAGCTGCTGCGCGCCGTAACCGCCGAGCGCGAATTGCGCATCAACGTCATCGCTGAACGCTTCGCCTTCCCCTGGTCGCTGGTCTACGCCCTGCCCTTCAACCCCTCCGATCCGGTCGATCCGGTGGGATTCTGGGGATACCGCCACATTATCGAATACACCCCGCAGTTTAGCGCGCGCCAGCCTTCCGCCTTCGCGCCTGAAATTAGAGCTGGCGATCGGCTCCACCTGGGGTTTGTGTTCGATCAGACGATCGATGCGCAGTTCAAAGCGCCGCTCATCGCCGAACAGCGCCAGGTGTTGCCCGGCATCAACGGCGTGGCCGTCACTGAATACGACACCCGCGAAGAATTCCTCGATCTGCTGAGCCGTTCCCAGGGTGTGCCGCAGATCATCTACTTCTACGGGCACGCGGTCAGTCGCTCGCCGGGCGAAAAAGACGCTACAACCGGCATTGAGTATGGGTTGGGCGACTCCTACCTGAGCATCAATGGCGAAGCAGTCACACTCGATGAAATGAACCTGTACGCCGGTCTGGACCTCGACCGTTTCGACAGTGCGCCGCTGGTGGTGCTAAATGCCTGTGAGAGCGCCGAACTGTCGCCGGAACTGTATAATGGTCTGGTTCCCTACCTGATCGGGCGTGGCGCGCGCGGCGTCATCGGCACAGAAGTGTTGATGCCCGCCTTTTTCGCCGCCGAGTTCGCGCCCGCCCTGCTGCGACGCTTTGCTGCTGGCAATACGCGCCTGGGCGATCTGCTGCGCGACATGCGGCGCGAGTATCTGCGCGAGAAACGCAATGTGCTGCCGTTGATCTATGCGCTCTACAGCAACTCGGAACTGATTGTCAAGCGCGGCTAAGCGCAATACCTTTCAAATAAGCGCACACAAAGGCACAAAGGCACAAAGACTCCGTATGTACTCTGTTGATGATGGCTCGTCGTCCATATTTTGAAAGACATTGCAGTCAGGCGCCTTACCTGTACGCTGCAGCTTACTTATTTGGAGCTTGAGAAAAGAAGATAACCCGGTATCTCCCGTTGCAGCCCGCGCAGGCGGGCTTCGCAACCGTAGCCCGCGACTTTATGCGCCGGGCGGGCGAACGGATAGCGGAATATTTATTCAAAAACCATAAAAAATAAATAATGGAGCTCCTTTGTGCCTTGGCGCCTTTGTGTGCGCTTAATATTGACGCAAAAACACATAGGCGCAAAGAGCGGATGATCTATCATCTAAGAAACCTTTGTGCTTTGGCGCCTTTGTATGAGCAAAAAGGCGCAACCGTTACAATAAACGCTCCGGGGGAGGGCAAGCGTTAGTCGACGGTCGCACAGCACGGAGCCTTCGCACCTTTACGCCTTCGTGTGAGCAAAAGGAGTTATCACGTGAAGGGCGCTACATCTGAACTCGAACTCCCCCGCCTGACCAGCGCCGACCTGGCGGAGCGGTTCGGCAACGACGAGGCGGCGCTGCGGCGGTACCGCATGCTGGTTGCCCTGCTGCGCGAGGGACGATCACCGGGAGAGGTGGCGCGCACCTTCGGCGTCAGCCGCGAAAGCCTGCGGCGGGTGCGCGAAGCCTTCCGCCGCGGCGGCCTGGCGGCGCTGAAGAGTCGCAAACGCGGCGGGGGACACCTGGCGCGCAACAGCCCGCTGGCGCGTGTGCTGCGCCAGGAACTCGCCGCTGAACCGGGCGTTTCAGCGAATGTGCTCTGGCGCAGGGTTCAGGTGCGCTTACGCGACGAAGGAATCTCGGACGTGCCGCGCAGCACTTTCTACCGGTTGCTGGCGCGTCTGCGCGACGAGGAGAGCGGCGTCGGATCGTACAGCGCCACCGTGCGCCTGCTGCGTGAGGCGCTTGGCGCGCTCCCCGAAGATCCGCCGCTTACCCTGGGGCGCAGCGATCTGGCGAAGCTGCTGCTGGCGGATGAAACCGACGTTCAGCAGCGTGGACGCCGCCTGCAAACAGCACTGCGCACTGCCATTGAGCAATTGCGCCCGCCGGACGATGCCGGTCCGGTGCTAAACGATCCGCGCTGGCGACACTATCTGATCATCGCCGGTGAATACGAGGCAGGCGAGGCGCGCGCTGATCTTCAGGAGGCGCTGGCGCTCAGTGCAAGCACCTACAGCCGCGCCAAGCGCGAGGCGCTAGAACGCCTGGCGGTTCTGCTGCCCGCTGCCATTGAAGCATTGCCGCTGCCAGCGCCGCCAGCGCATCTCTACGCGCCGCCGTCCGCATCGACGGTCGGCTACGAAGCTGAACTCGACCTGTACGTGTCGTCGCTGCGACGTGACGGCCTGGCGCTCATCTGGGGCGATCCCGATGAGGCGTTCACTCTGGCGGCTGGTCTTGCCGCACACCTCCACACCCGCGGACAGAAGGTCATCTGGCATGCCGCCGCTCCGCCCGACATCGAGCCACGACCGGGTCTGCGCCTGTTGCAGACGCTGGCAGCCGCGCTCGCCGCCGAGGGCGACGATGAGCTGTGGCGACACCTGGCGCCGCCTGATGCCATTCCGCTGGTCTGGCACCTCGACCTGCTGGCGAACACGATCGGCGGGAGGCGTTGGGCAGTGGTGGTGGCGAACACCCACTGGCTGACCGACAGCGACGCAGCGCAGGCGCTCGACGTGTTGACAACGGCTTACGAACAGCGCGAGATCCGTCTGGCGCTTGCCGGGCGCGACCTTCCGATCTGGGCGGATGCCGACCGATGGCCCCCGCTGCCGGGGGATCAGGCGATGTTGCAGGAATTCCTTCAGCGCCTGGCGCGGCGCACGGCGGCGCCGCAGACACCGTTCTCCGCCGATGTTGTGCGCGAACGCGCAATGCAGTTGATCGAAACGCTGCCGATCAGCCAGGTAGCATTTCTCCCGCCCGACGAGCGCGATCGTCTGATCGCAGCGCTTGCGCCTGTCGAACAACTGCTGGCGGCGCTGCGCGGCGCAGCGGGGCATATACCGCCGTAAGCGCCACCCCTGGCGATGACCGTCACCTCCGTCCGCGCAGACGAGAGCCGGTGGCCGCCGCGCTCTCTGCACCGCTGGCGTTTCCTATCCAGGTGACGGTCATCTACGCCGGGTGCACCGGGATGCTTATCGCTCCCAGTCGCCCAGGTGCTGATCGTCACCTCCATCGGCGGACCGGTTGCCCGACGAAAACCGCGAGCGCTGATTGTCCGCCGGATGTGTCCGCACCTCCGCAGGTGACAGTCATCTGCGCCCGCTTAACCGCCGCGCAACCGGCGCAGTTCCTCTTCGAGCGCGCGCAATCGAGCCTCGGCTTCTTGTCGCGCCCGCGCTTCCGCTTCGCGTGCGGCGGCTTCGCGCTGCGCGCGTTCCTCGGCTTCGACTCGCGCGCGTTCCTCGGCTTCGCGCGCTTCCGCTTCCCGTTGCGCGCGTTCCTCGGCGGCACGGCGCGCCTGCGCTTCCGCTTCGCGCGCGGCGGCTTCTTCCCGCGCGCGCGCTTCGGCTTCCTGGCGCGCCCGCGCTTCGGCTTTCGCTGCCGCCCACGCCTCCGCCGCCCGCTCCTCCGACTCGATCACGATCGTCGTCAACGCGGCATAGTCCCCGATCCGCCGCCCCTGCGCATCGAAACAGTAGACCTCGTTCTCCTCCGCCCCGATCCAGACCCCCAGCGGTTCCAGCCACAGCCGTCCCTGTTCGTTTGGGACCAGCGAGCGGTACGCCCCGTCCGCCAGTTCATAGCCCAGCACGCGCAGTAACGTCACGCCGCGCTGCTCATAGGCGTCCACAATCACGTACAGCGGCACGCCCGCCAGGGCGTAGTGCGTCACCTTGATCTCCAGGTCAAGCGCGCGCGTCTCCGGCGAGGTCACTTCGACAATC
>JANWXL010000068.1 GCA_025055265.1 Roseiflexus sp. | reverse complement strand
TCGAGCGCCAGTTCCATCCGGTGCGCCAGCGCCCCGATCAGCCGCCGCGCATCGGCGTTCAGCGCATCGTGCGGATAGGCGACCCCGAGACAGCCGAGCAACTCGCCGTCGGGAGCGCGGAGCGGCAGCAGCCAGAACCCTTCAACGCGCAGGAACGTCTCGGCTGGCGGTGTGTCGCCTGCCGGTCGCGGCGGCAGCCGCGATAACCGCCCCATGAGATCCACCAGCGGGTGTTCATTGACGAACCGCCGCACTATCTGGCGTGACCCGACCAGCGTTTTGACAGTGTACCCGCCCGCATCGTCCGGCGCGGCGACAAACCCGGTCTCTGAGCGCAGTGCCCCGCAGACGACGACCAGCGTATTCTCCAGCAGGCTGCGCAGGTCAGCCTGGGTGAAGGTGTTGCGCGGCAGGGCGCGCAGGTAATCGATCTCGGCGTGATCCTGCGCATACACCAGCGCGTCAAGGTATGGCTTCAGGCGGTTGACAAATAGCGGCATGATCACGGTCATAATCACCACGCCTGCGGTCAACAGCGCCTGCTCCGGCAACCCCAGCCAGCGCGCCAGCGCTGGCGTCGCGCGCAGGAACAGCGCAATGCAGATGCCAACGAAGGGACCGTACAGCACCCAGCGGATGAAATCCTGCTTGATCAGACGGTCGGGCAGCGGCAGACCCTGGAAGGCGATGCTATAGACCATCACGGTCGTCATTAGCATGACGGCGACGTTGCCAACTGCCACCAGGAACAGGACGAGCGCAAATGGAATAAAATACTCCGGTCCTGGAATGATAAGGAACGGGTAGACTGCAATCGCGGGACCGACAAACGTCAGGCTCAGGTACGTCATACGCCGGCGCAGAGTCGGCGTCAGCGCCGCCTGGCGCACCCGCAGCGCAGCGGCCAGCCCGATGAGGCAGGCCAGCGCGAAGTAGAGCGTGAAGAGCCAGAAGAGCGGACCGGCGTTGAACTGCGCGACCGGTTGAACCTGCACGCCATTGCGCACAATCAGGTCGGTGCCCCATGCCAGCCCCAGAAAGACGATGCTGATCGCATATGCAGCAGGAACGCTCCAGCGTCGCCGCAGTTGGTTCTGTCCGCTGAAGCCGAGCAGCGCATCCGCCAGGTGGATATACCCTGCTGGCACGCCCACAATACCAAGCCACTGCGCGCGCAGCAGGAATTGTAGCGTCTCCTCACGTTGCACCTGCTGAGTCAGAACATCGCCGCCAAACACCACCACGATGCTGCCAAGCAACACTGCAAGCGCACGCGCAATCGGCGTGTAGCGATTTTGAAGTACAAGGTAGACCAGGAGCGAAAACGAAACAATCAGAACAGCCGAAGTCAGGAGATCATTAATGGCGAGCAGCAGGCTTGTCAGAAATGGAAAATCGGTCATACCGTTTGCACGTCTCGAACAGTGTACTTAACTTATAGTATTGTACACCATCAAAGTTACGGGTCTGTGCAGAGGTATGGTCATGTTGCTGCATCTACGCCTGAGGCGTACTTCCTATCCCCCCAACTTGCGCATCTCCTCTTCCATGCGCAGACCTTCGATCTGCCCCGCAGCGGGAGGCGACATGAGGTTATACGAGATGATTTGACGTTGCAGGTTTGTGAGCATCTCCTGATATTCAGTGCGCAAACGGGCGCGGAGAGGGGGTGGGAGGCGCGACCAGCGGCTATTAGCATCGCGGAGCCACGCGGCAATGCGCGCACGCTCAGCGTCGATGTCACGGCGTGCTTCGATCCAGAGCGGTGCGAAGCCGGCATTCTTCAGCATGCGAAACCCGGCGCGCATATCTTCGGGGGTGAGTGCATCGTCATCATAGCGAAGCGGCTTGCCAGCGCCGGGCAGATTATCGAACGCGCCTGCCGCCTGCGCCTGCTCGATCAAACGGTCCACCAGCGTCTCGAAATCATTCTGATTGGCTGCGCCACTGGCGTTGGCTGAGCCTGCCGAAGCCAGCGCCAGCGGTGCGCCAGCGGCGCGCGCCTGCTCGACCAGACGCTCGAAGAGCGTCCCGCCAGATATACGGTCTGAAGCTTCACGCGCGTCCTGAAGGGGATTGGCATCGTCTGACGACTGGCTGGGTATGTCACTCATCGCATTGCTCATATGCCTCGAAATATGATCAAGGATCAGGTCCAACACCTTTCAAATAAACTCACACAAAGGCACAAAGGCGCAAAGACTCTGCGCTCAGGCTCCGTTGATGATAGCTCGTCTTCCCTATTTGATGATAAGGTATTCGGATCATGTCCCGCAGAGCGTCGCGCTGCGGGTTGATAGTTGGTGAGCAATGAATCCATTATCACCCCGTCCAGCCCGCGAAGGCGGGCTTCGCAACCGTAGCCCGCGACTTCGGACGCCGGGCGAGCGGGCTACGAGGCGAATAGCAGGCTTCGCAACCGCAGCCTGCGGCTTATGGAGTTTGAGCAGATAATTCGGTATCACCCCGTCCAGCCCGCGAAGGCGGGCTTCGCAACCGTAGCCCGCGACTTCAGGTGCCGGGCGGCTACCGCGCCGCGACGCTCGCCGCGCTGCTGATCGTTCCCCAGATCAGATTGGGCAGCAAACCAAGCAGCACAACAAGAGCAGTCGAGACAATGATCGCCGCATTAGCGACCGGCGGCGTCTTGAAGGGCGTGGTTTCGGGTGCTGGCAGAATCCACATCGCCTTAAGGAACCGCAGATAGTAGTACAGGCTGACGACGGTCATAATGATTGCGATAGTCACCAGTGGCACAGCGCCTGCCTGATAGCCGGCCATGAACACAAAGAACTTCGCCCAGAACCCGGCAAGCGGCGGAATGCCAGCAAGCGACAGGATGAGGATTGTCATCATCAGCGTCAGCAGCATATTGCGTCGCCAGAGACCCTGCATCGCATTCAGGTCGTCGCTGCCCAGCGCATTCGTCAGTACCGCGAGCACGCCGAAACTGCCCAGGTTCGTGAGGGTGTAGACAATGAGATAGTACATCAGCGCGGCTGTGCCGAATGTGCGGTCCACCGGCGAGGTCGATGACCAGATCAGCACCGCCAGCAGCAGGAACCCGGCATGCCCGATTGATGAGTACGCCAGCAGACGGCGCGCATTCGTCTGCGGCAGCGCCGCCAGATTCCCGACGATCACCGTCACGAGCGCCAGGATCGCCAGCACACTCGTCCAACCGTTGAACTCTTCCAGGCGCGGCGTTCCGACCACTCCAGGAAACGCCGTTGTCAGCAGCCGGTAGAGGAGCAGGAACCCTGCCGCCTTCGACGCCGTCGAGAGGAAGGCGGTCACCGGCGGCGGCGCGCCCTGGTAGACATCCGGCGCCCAGGTATGGAATGGCACGACCGAAATCTTGTACCCCAGACCGGCGATGATGAAGAGCATGCCGAGGATCAGCAACGGGCTGCTGGCGGCGTCGCCGGTTGCGAAGCGTCCGACTTCCGAAAAGAGCGTGGCGACAATCGGCGCGCCGCCAGCCTTCTGGTTCTCGCTGGCGACAAACCCATAGACCAGGCTAATGCCATACAGGAAGATCGCCGACGATAGCGACCCGAACAGGAAATATTTCAGCCCGGCTTCTGGTGAACGTTCGCTCTCGCGGAAATACCCCGCGAGCACATAGAGCGAAATCGACGACAACTCCAGCGCCAGGTACGCCAGAATGAACTCCGTCGCCGCCGCCATGATCGACATCCCCAGCGTCGAGAAGATCAGCAGCCCGTAGAATTCGCCGGGATTGGCGGTCAACCGATATCCCATCGCCAGCAGGGATGTCAGAAACGCCGCGCCGATGAAGGTCAGGCGCGCCACCATCGTAAACTCGTCGGTCGCAAACGCGCTCAACAGCGGCGAACCGCCGGGTCCCCCCGCCTGAAGGTTGCGCCCCAGGGTCAGCAGCACGTCCAGCGGTCCACCGCTCGGATCGGGCACGGTAAAGAGGAAGCGGCTCTGCACCAGCCCGACGATAAAGACTAGCCCCAGCCCGACGGCGGTCAACTGACCGGCTTCCCTGGCGCGTTCAAGTTGCGCTTCCGGTCCGCGTCCCCAGCGCGTCAGCACATCGGAGCCGAGCACCAGCAGCCCCAGCAGCAGGAGCATCAACTCTGGCAGAATGCGTGGAATATCGGTGATTTGGAATGACATATGGTCTTTGACCTTCCCACATGCAACGACCTATTGCACCCTGTTCGGCGCGCCCCTACCTGCTGCGCGGGGGCGGCGCCGCTGCGCCCCTACCTGCTGCGCGGGCGCGGCCCGTCGCGCAGGCGCGGCGCGCCGCGCCCCTACCTGCTGCCTGGGCGCGGCGTCGCCGCGCCCCTACCACAACTGTCACCGCATCCCCAGCGTCCCGGCGCGCGCCAGCGCCTCGGCGATTGGCTGCACGCTCGCCTCGATCGGTTCCGTCAGGTACGCAGGGTAGATGCCGCTGATGATCAGCACGGCAACCAGGATGACCCCGGCGACATACTCCTGCACTGTCAATCCGGGCAGATGGCGAAACTCAGGGTTCTTCATTTCGCCGAAGAACACCCGGTACACAGCAATCAGAATGTAGCCCGCCGTAATCGGGATCGAAATGCCCGCCAGCACCGCGATCAGCGGGAAGCGCTGCCACATGCCCATGAAAATGTTGAACTCAGCCCAGAACCCCGCCAGCCCCGGCATGCCCATCGACGACAATCCGGCGATGATGAAGACAATCGCCGCGAACGGCATCACCGCGAACAACCCGCCGAGTTCGGGGAACTGCCGGGTGTGGGTTCGGTCGTACACCATTCGCCCGACAACTGCGAAGAAGAGCGCTGTCATCACGCCGTGCGCGAACATCTGCAGCACCGCGCCGGTCAGACCAATCGTGTTGGCCGCCGCCAGACCCATCAGCGTCAGACCCATGTGGCTGACCGAGGAGTAGCCGATCATGAATTTGAAGTCGCGCTGCGTCATGGCGATGGTTGCGCCGTACACAGCGTTGATCAGCGTGGCGATGGCAATTGGCAGCAGCCAGTAGTTGGCGCCTTCGGGAAAGATCCACATTGCTACGCGCAGGCAGCCATACGCTCCCAGTTTCATCAGCACGCCTGCGTGCAGCATCGAAACCGCAGTCGGCGCAGCGACGTGACCGGTCGGCGACCAGGTGTGAAACGGGAACATGCCCGCCAGCACAGCAAACCCCAGGAAGAGCGGCACGAAGAAGATGATCTGCACATCGCGGGTGAACAGCGCCGACTGCGCCAGCAGGCGCATGTCAAAGGTGCGCAGCGTGCCGCTGAAGTAGACGGCGACCATCCCCAGAATGATGAATGCCGACCCGCCCATCAGGTAGAGCGTCAGTTTCATCGCGCCGTACTCTTTGCGCGTGCTCCCCCAGATGCCGATCAGCAGATACATCGGCAGCACTGCCAGTTCGTAGAAAATGAAGAGCAGGAAGAGGTCGAGCGACACGAAGACGCCGTACACCCCCGCCGCCAGCAGCAGCAGCAATGCCCAATACTCGCGCGCCCGATCCTCGATGTTCCAACTGATCAGCGCGCCAGTGAAGATGACGATGCCGTTGAGCAGCAGCATCGGCAGGCTGATGCCATCAACGCCGAGGATGTAGTTGATGCCGAGTTCCGGCAGCCAGGGGATTTCTTCAAGGAACTGAAACTTCTCCGGGCTGCGGTAGTCATACGCGAGATAGACCAGCAGCGTCAGCGCCAGCGAAATGAATGAGAAAGCCGCGCCGACGATGCGGATCTCCTCCTTCTGCTCCGGCTTCATCAGCGCAATGATGACCGTTGGTATCACCAGGCTGAGCCAGATCAGGCTGAGCCACGGGACACTGGCTGGCAGATCGATCAGGTTCATAGAATGCTTATGCCCCTCCCACAACCCGGGTGAACACTTCAACCAGTGCAGTCGCCGTCTGGTTCGACAGGTCCATAATCGGCGCAGGGTACACGCCCAGGATCAGGAGCGCAATCAGCAGCGGCGCCACCGCCAGAAATTCGCGCCCGGCGATGCGCATGTCGGGCATAGCGCTGCGCTCGTTGGTTTTGCCGTGGAAGATTTGCCCATACATCCGCAGCAAAGCCAGCGCCGTCACGACCAGCCCGATGGTCGCCAGGAGCGCGAAGAGCGGCAGCAACGCCCACACGCCGCGGAAGATGAAGAATTCGCCGACAAACCCGGCAAGACCAGGCAAACCCAGGTTGCCAAACGTCGCCACCCCCATTGCCCCGGCGAAGACCGGCATGGTGGTGCGCAACCCGGCGAGCGATCCCATCTCATCGGAACCGGTGCGCTCGGCGAGCATGCCCGCCAGCAGGAAGAGCGCGCCGGTCGAAAGACCGTGCGCCACCATCTGGAACAGCGCGCCGTTGACCGCGGTTGCGCGGGTGGCGACATCCGCGGCGCCAACGGTCGCGGCTGCGGCAACCGCCAGCCCGACATACCCCATGTGGTTGATCGAGGTGTAGGCGATCAGGCGTTTCAGGTCGCCGCCGACCTGACCGAGCGCGCCAAAGGCGCCCGCCACCACGCCGATCAGCGCCAGTGCGCCGATGGCTGGACCGAAATACTGTGCCGCGTCGGGAACCAGTGGCAGCATCAGGCGTAGCATGCCGTAGGCGCCCATCTTCGACATCACTGCCGCAAGCAGGATAGACGCGGCTGGCGGCGCTTCGCTGTAGGCGTCGGGCAGCCAGGTGTGGAAGGGCCAGATGCCGAGTTTGATGGCAAATGCGATAAAGATCGCCCAGAACGCAATCGACGTGTAGAGCAGCGGGTAGCGCCCGAGCACATCGGCAATCCCCAGTTGCTCGACATAATTGAAGATAATCTCACGCAGCGTCAGGTCCACCGGATCGAGCGGCGCACGTTCGACGGTCAACCCCTGCCCGAGGCGCGCCAGCGTGATCAGGTCGAACGTCGGGACGCCAGCCGCAGCCGTGGCGACGTAGAAGAACTGGAAGAGCAGCAGCATGCCGATCGACCCGGCCATCGTATAGACGAAGAACTTGAGCGCGGCATCACGGCGACGGCGCTCAGGGTCAGAGTCGGCGGCGTGGCGGCGCCCCCATCCCTGGATGAGGAAGTACGCTGGCACCAGGCTGAACTCCCAGAAGATAAAGAAAAAGAAGAAATTGAGCGCCAGGAAGTACCCCAGCATCGCCGCTTCCAGCAGGAACATGAGCGCAATATACAGTTTCACCCGCTCCGTGATGCCGAACGATGCCAGCATCGCCACTGGCGCCATCACCGCCGTGAGAATAACCAGCGGCATACTGATGCCATCCACCCCGACAAAATAATCGACCCGGATCGCCTGCACCCACGGGACCTTCTCGACGAACTGCACCACTCCCTGACCATCGGCGGTCGCATTCGGATTGAATCCAGCCCAGACGACAATCGCCAGCGCCAGGGGAATGGTCGACCACGCGGTTGCGCCGATCTTCACTGTCCGATCATCGAGGCGCAGCGCACCTGCCAGACCGGTCAGCGCCAGCCCGACCAGCGGCGACAGGATGAGGAGTGTGAGCCAGGGTGTTGAGGCGTATGCCAGGTACGTCATGGATTCACCATATGTATTGTTTCTGCGTGTAACCGCTTACGCTTCGCCCGGAAGCAGTGAGTGACGAGTGACGAGTGACGAGCGCCCGCACGAGACCTTTGGGTCGGCGGGGCGGCGTGCGCTGGCAACTGTCGCAGCCATTCCACCGATTTTTCTATTTCGGGGAAAACCCCCGAACCACCTAGTTCGGTATTGCCTGGTCGCTGTGGGCTGATGAACGTAAAGAACTTCTGGCATCATCTACTTAAGCCCGTTAAGCCCGCGTAGTCAGACTTTGCTTTCCGTAGCCTGCGGCTTATGAACATTCACGAAATCCAGCATTCGCGCTGCGTCCGGCGGCTGATGAGGATTTAAGAGAATAGGGCAGTGCAGGCTGAAACCCTGGCTGAGATCGTGCAAGCCCCTTCGGGGCTTCTCCGTCCTGAGCGAGGGCTTTAGCCCGCAGCGCAGAGGATGTGCGACCCGGCAGCACAGGTATCCCGGATTCATTTCCTGATCCTCATAAGCCGCATGATGCGGTTGCGAAGCCTGCTCTTCGCAGGCTATACCGGATTCAATTCCTTAATGGTCATCAGTCGCCAGGCGGGTAGGCGCATAGCGGAATAATTATTCAAAAACCATCAGCCGCCGGGCGTAGCGCGCATGCCATATTGTGATACTCCGCGCCTCTGTGCCTTTGTGTGAAATAAAGATCGCTTCCCCACGTCAACGCACCAGGTACAGGTACAGTACGCCAAGCACAACCGCCCCGGCGAACGCCAGCGCCACGTAGTCCTGCACCTTGCCGGTCGTCGTGCGGCGGGTGCGATCGCCAGCGACCTGTGTGCCGGTCGCCATTAGGTCGGCGCCGTCGTTCAGCATCGCATCGTCGATAATGAAATTGACCTGCCCCAGGAATTGGGTGAAGCGTCCGGTCTCGATCACCACGCGATCAATCACCTGCTCGTCGAACCAGGTCCAGATGCGCGCCAGCACAGCCGAGGCGACGCCAAACGTCGCGGCGTACAGTTCGTCGAAATAGAACTTGCGATTGAGCAGCGTAAAGACGCCGGGCATCATCCGCTCCAGCGGGTCGGCTTCCTCGGCAGATGCTGCGAAGGCGTTGCGGTACACCAGCCACCCCAGCAGAATGCCGCCAATCGCAATCGCGCTGGAAATTCCCATGACCAGCAGGTTCAGTTTCCCGGCTTCCTGCCCGAAGAAATCCGCCAGGTGGTGGAAACCATCGAACGGCAGATTGACGACGCCGGCAAACACCGCGAACAGCGCCAGGATAACCAGCGGCACGGTCATCGTCCAGGGGCTTTCGTGCGGGTCGTGCGCTTCGTGGTGATGGTCATCGTGCGAGACGAAGGCATACGGCTGCTGCCGCGGGTGATGTCCGCGGAAGGTTCCGAAGAACACCACCATAATCTGGCGCGTCATGTAGAACGCCGTCAGCAGCGACGCCAGGCTGAGCACAACCCACGCCAGCATATTGGCGCGGAACGCATCCGCCAGGATTTCGTCCTTGCTCCAGAACCCGGCGAAGCCGGGAAACCCGGCGAGCGCCAGGAAGCCCGCCATGTACGTCAGGAACGTCACCGGCATAAAGCGGCGCAACCCGCCCATATTCCGAATATCCTGCGCCGTATTCGAGTCGTGCCCGACGGTCGCTTCCATGCCGTGAATGACCGAGCCGGATCCGAGGAACAGGAGCGCCTTGAAGAAGGC